>NZ_JACJSM010000010.1 GCF_014698145.1 Oscillatoria sp. FACHB-1406
AGTCTCCAGGATTTTTTGACGAAACTCCGTCGAATAGGCTTTCATAATGGCATTTCTAACCTTCTCTTTGACTGTACCTCACTCACGTGAAAATTGCTATATCCATACTATTAATAAATTAGTCAGTGTTATGTTGCCGAACCCTGCGGTTTAGCACCTTTATAGGTTATTTTATCCCGCCTATTGCTGTTTAGTATCCTTTTTTTTACAGAATTTTCACGCTCGTCATCGCCAATCTGTAGGCTGATGGGGCAAATTTCCGCGATCGCATTCCTCACTTTATTGTAACTCGAAGGAATTTCGGCTCCTCCTTAGTGCTTCGGTATTGAAGAAATGTTTCGAGACTTTAAGAGTGGCGGCTATAATCTAGAATCAACCCCTTAGATCCCAATAAAAAACTGTTCCGGTCGAAAATAAGGAAAATTGCCTCTAGCAGTCCGCCATTTTCCAGCCTAATCTAGGGTAAGCCGCACGAAAAGCCTAGAATTTGTCATGACTGAAACAGACTCGCAATTGTTCGATAAAACCGATCGCAATACGGTTAAGAGACTTCCCCAGCGTAGCAGTTACGATCGCGAGCTTGCCTATCAAATCCTCGATGAAGGGCTAATCTGTCACGTTGGTTTTGCGATCGAGGGGCAACCTTTTGTTATTCCAACCGCTTACGGCAGAATCGGAGATAAAATCTACATTCACGGTTCGCCCGCCAGTCGAATGCTTCGCTCGTTGCAAGGGGGTTTACCCGTCTGCTTGACTGTGACTTTATTAGATGGTTTAGTCCTTGCGAGATCGGCTTTTCACCATTCCATGAACTATCGGTCTGTTGTCATTTTTGGCAAGGCTGAAGTCGTATCGGAATTGCAAGAGAAGCTCATTGCGCTCAAAGCCTTTACAGAACATATCGTTCCGCAACGGTGGGATGAAGTGCGATCGCCAAATCCTCAAGAACTCCAAGGAACTTTGGTGTTAGCATTACCCCTTAACGAAGCTTCGGTAAAAATGAGAACGGGCGATCCGTTGGACGATAAAGAAGATTACAACTTACCCGCGTGGGCGGGTCAAATTCCTTTGGCATTAACGGCAAAAACGCCAATTCGAGATAGCCAACTCCCCTTGGAAATTGCAACTCCAGATTATCTTTTAAGTTACACTAGAGGTTGTTAAATCGAGCTATCTCGAACTTAAAACTAAGATCTGCCCCGTGTTAGAACTGCACTGCCATACGACCTTTTCCGACGGAACCCTGACCCCTACTGATTTAGTTCGCACTGCCCTCAATGCGGGCGTTCGCGCTTTGGCGATTACCGACCACGATACGCTGTCGGGCTGGGAGGAAGCTTATGCAGCGGCGGCGGCGGATTTAGAAATCGTGCCGGGAGTCGAACTGAGTACGGTTCATAACGATCGCTCCCTTCACGTTCTCGGATTTTACCCCAACCCGGAGAAGTTGGAGCCACCCCTGCGCGATCGCGTGGAAGGGAGAAAGCGCCGCGCCCAAAAAATGGCCGACCGCTTGGCTTCCCTCGGCTACCCCATCGAACTGCCCCAACTCGGCGAGGGGATGGCCCCCGGACGACCTCACATCGCCAAAGCCTTACTCAATGCCGGTCACGTCTCTTCAATGGAGGAAGCATTCGATCGCTGGTTGGGCGATAATGGCCCCGCTTATGTCTGCTACGAAAAGTTTTCTGCCGTCGATGGCGTTCGCTTATTGCGAGATTGCGACGCAGTGCCGGTTTGGGCGCATCCTTGTTTATTTCGCGGCGGCAGCGTCGAGGAGGTCTTACCGGAGTTGGTGGCGGCGGGCTTAATGGGGGTTGAGGTTTACCATCCCGCCCATAGTCCCAGCCAGGTTGACAAATTGAAAAAAATGTGCAGCGAGTATGGGTTGTTAATGACGGGAGGCAGCGACTACCACGGCCCTAACCCCGGTATTAGCGGTAAGGAAGAGACGAAACTCAATCAGTTGAAGTTACCGTTGGCGTTGTTGGAACCGTTGCAAGAGGCGGCGCGCGAGTTAGGAAGGGCTTCGCTGGGCGGCTAGGGCGATCGCCAGCGGAAAGATGCGGTGTTCTTGCACCTGAACGCGGGCGTGCAGCGTTTCGGCGGTGTCGCCTTCGAGAACGGGAACGACGGCTTGGATGATAATTGCGCCGCTATCGACTTCGGGGGTGACGTAGTGGACGGTGCAACCGGCAACTTTTACGCGCGCTGCGATCGCTTGTTCGATCGCGTGCAGTCCCCGAAAGCTCGGTAAAATACTGGGATGGATGTTGAGTAGGCGATCGGGGAACGCATCGATGAGGACGGGCGTGACGATGCGCATCCATCCGGCTAAGATTGCCCAGTCTGCCCCGTATTCTGCTAGGGTTTGGATGATGGCGCGGTCTAAGTCTTCTCGCTTTTTGTAGTTGCGGTGGTTGAGAAGCACGGCGGGAATGCCGAATTGTTTGGCGCGTTCTGCTGCTTTAGCGCTGGGGTTGTTGTAGATGAGAACTTGGATTTTGGCGTTGAGTTCGCCGTTTTGAATCGATCGCGCGATCGCTTCAAAGTTACTCCCACTTCCCGATGCGAGTACGCCGAGTTTTAAGGTTTGCGTTTGAGGCAGTTCTTTTAAGGTTATTGAGGGGGAAATTAAGGCGGGCGATTCGGGGTTAGCGGTCATAGGTTAGAATGAGTTAAAACCTCGATTGTAGGGGATTGGCAAGGGTTAAAAAAAGGAATTTTTTTTGAAATTTTGGGCTTTACTTTTTCTCAAAGTTTAGGTATTATATTTTTAATAATGGAGTGGTTGCGTTGTTCAAAAAGTGCCGATATTCCCATTTTCTAGATAATACCAAAAAGTCAAGCAAAAATCAACCAAAAAGCGCACAAAAAAGGCGATTTTTGTGAAGTGATTGTAACAAAAAATAGAGCTAAGCAAGACGAGCAAGACAGCGCAAGCTGCCAGTAAGAGCTTGCAATCATGATGAGTAACGAATTACATTTCGGCAAGCGTTCGACTGAAGTTCGACAGGCTCATACCAATTCTCCGAGTTCGGACGACACATCTTGAGGCTGAAACCCCTAATATATCTAGCTTTTTTAATTTTTAATTTTTAATTGGTATCACTTGCCGAAGTCTCAATGACCGCGAACTACGAATTACGAATTACGAATTACGAATTACATATTACGAATAGCGTTATAATTTTGATTCCTACAAGAAATCGGGTCTTTCCCGTCGAGCAACCATAAACAATCCGGTTATGAGTAAAGGAACGCTGTTCGATAAAGTTTGGGACGCGCATACCGTCAGTATCTTACCTTCAGGACAAACGCAACTATTCGTGGGCTTGCACCTCATCCACGAAGTCACCAGTCCTCAAGCCTTCTCCATGCTACGCGATCGCAGCCTCACCGTACTATACCCCGATCGCACCGTAGCCACCGTCGATCATATCGTCCCCACCGACAACCAAGCGCGCCCCTTCGCCGACGACATGGCAGAAGAAATGATGCAAGCGCTCGAAACCAGCACCAAAAACCACAGCCTGCGCTTTTATAACATCGGTTCCGGCAGTCAAGGCATCGTCCACGTCATCGCCCCCGAACTCGGACTCACCCAACCCGGAATGACCGTTGCCTGCGGCGACTCCCACACCTCCACCCACGGCGCATTCGGCGCAATCGCCTTCGGGATTGGGACTTCCCAAGTCCGCGACGTTCTCGCCTCCCAAACCCTCGCCCTCGCCAAACTCAAAGTCCGCCGCGTCGAAGTCAACGGCACTCTCCCCCCCGGCGTATATGCCAAAGATGTCATCCTCCACATCATCCGTCACCTCGGCGTGAAAGGCGGAGTCGGTTACGCCTACGAATTTGCAGGCAGCGCCATCGAAGCCATGTCAATGGAAGAACGGATGACGATTTGCAACATGGCGATTGAAGGCGGCGCGCGTTGCGGTTACATCAACCCCGATGCCATTACTTACGACTACCTGAAAGGACGCGACTTTGCCCCCAGCGGGGAAGATTGGGATAAAGCCGTCGCTTGGTGGGAAAGCTTGCGCAGCGATCGCGATGCCGAATACGATGACGTTATAATCTTCAACGCCGCCGACATCCCCCCGACCGTCACTTGGGGCATCACGCCGGGACAGGGAATTGGGGTGAATGAAAGCATTCCCGTATTAGAAAGCTTAACCGAAGACGATCGCGCGATCGCCTCCGAAGCCTACCAATACATGAAACTCTCCCCCGGAAGCCCCATCCAAGGCACGCAAATCGACGTTTGCTTCGTCGGCAGTTGCACCAACGGACGCATCAGCGACTTGCGCGAAGCCGCCAAATTCGCCAAAGGTCGTCACGTCGCCAACGGAGTCAAAGCCTTCATCGTCCCCGGTTCCGAGCGCGTCAAACAGCAAGCCGAAGCCGAAGGACTGCATCGCATCTTCACCGAAGCAGGCTTTGAATGGCGTGAAGCCGGGTGTTCCATGTGCCTCGCCATGAACCCCGACAAACTCCAAGGCGACCAAATCAGCGCCTCTTCCTCCAACCGCAACTTTAAAGGACGGCAGGGTTCTTCTACCGGGCGTACCCTGTTGATGAGTCCGGCGATGGTGGTTGCAGCAGCGGTGAACGGTAAAGTAACCGACGTGCGGGAGTTAATAGAAGCCTGAACTGCTGGGGGTGGAGGCGTGCGAGAGAATGGAGACCGACATTTCGATTTGTAAAGTTTAGGTCGATGCTGCGTAAAAATGGCCGCGATCGCCAGAGATACTCATAGCACCTATCATCAGTATCTCCGTAGCAGCCCATGAAACGCGGCAACCTGCATCTCCTCGCTCTCCTTCTCCTTCTGCACCCCTTTAGCACCAACCGTGCTACCGCCCAACTCACCCCCGATAACACCCTCGGTGCCGAAAACTCCATCGTCACCCCCGAAGCAACCCGCCAACTCATCCAAGGCGGAACGACGCGCGGTAGCAATCTCTTTCACAGCTTCACCGACTTCAACGTTGGCGAAAATCAGCGCGTCTACTTCGCCAACCCCACCGACATTACCAACATCCTCACCCGCGTCACCGGAAACAACCTTTCTAACATCCTCGGTACATTAGGCGTAGACGGTGCAGCGAACCTCTTCCTACTCAACCCCAACGGCATTATCTTCGGCCCCAACGCCCAACTCGATATACGCGGTTCCTTCGTCGCTACGACTGCCGACAGTATTTTATTCGATAACAACGTTGCATTTAGCGCCAGCGACCCGCAAGCCCCGCCCTTACTCACCATTAACGTCCCCATTGGATTGCAGTACGGCAGCAACTCCACCGCCACAATTAGCGATCGTGGCAGCTTATCGGCAGGCGGAAATTTAAAACTCGGTGCAGCAAACTTAGACTTACAAGGACAATTGCAAGCCGGGGGAGATTTAACCTTACAAGCTACCGATACCATAACAATTCGAGATAGCGAAACCAGCCCCTTTATCGCCGCCGCCAACGGACAATTATTAGTGCAAGGGAACGAGAAAGTCGATATTTTTGCGCTCAATCATCCTGATAGTGGCTTGTATTCCGGAGGCGATATGGTGTTTCGTTCTGCCAATGCGGTTGGGGGCGACGCGCATTATCAGAGTGGAGGCAATTTTCGGATTGAAGATTTGCAGGGAAAGTTGGGAGGTTTATACAGTCCTTATGACCCGATTATTCTAACAAAAGAAGATGTCTATATAAGTGACTATGTAGGGTCTTCTCTGCATATTTTAGCGGGGGGAAGAGTCAAAATCGGAAACGTCACAATTACGGAAGCAGATCCATCGAGTTTCACAATTTACCCCGGTCATCCCGACCCTGAAATTTCCAAGCTAGCTTCAGTCTCTTTGCCTGATGGAACAACGCAAATTATTGATGGCAGAAATCGTCCTACTCTTGATATTCGTGCGGGCATAAATCATCTAACTATTAATGATATCTCGAATAGCACTATTAATCCCAAATTAGATAGAGCCTTTAATGCAGATTCAAACGTTACACCTCCACCCGACCCATCAGGAGTTGGAAATTTAGATCAAAGATTTACCCCAGAGATTCCAGTGGACAAACGCTCATATGTTGAGATAGGTTCAATCCAAGTAATGGACAAAAACGGTCTTGTTTTCATTAGCAATAATAGTAGGCTTGCGCCTGTATTACCTAATAATAATATTCAAATAAATGGTACTATTACAACGCAAGGCGACAAAAATAGCGACATTATTATCGATAGTCGAGATCGAATAATATTTACTGGAGATGGAACACAACTTAATACAGGAAATATAAAATTATTTTCAACTGGTGGTATACGTGCATTCAATGATGTCAGTTTTGTGGCGAGTGGGAGTGCAACATTAAATGGCAATCTCGATACGAGTTCTCAAGTGTCAAAAGGGCGAAATGTTCAGATCGATACAGGAGAAAGCTTGACTATCAATGGTAATTTAAATACAAGCTCAAAAGCAGGAAGTGCAGGAAGCATTAATTTAGAAAGCGATCGAAATGTTATTCTAAGCGGAAACTTATACGCTCGTTCTTCACAGAGTTATGGTGGTGACATAAAAATTGAAGCTAATAATGACATTTTCATCAATAGCGATAATAAAAGTATTGATTCTTCTTCATCAGCTTCTAATGCTGGAGCAATTGATATTTTCTCGAGATTGGGTAACATTACGATAGATAATAGTCAGCTTTCTGCTGAAGGATTTACTACAGCAAGTGGAAACACAATCACTTTGACAGCAGAACTTGGAAAAATCGATCTTCTTAATGGTTCTCGCATATCTGCCAGCACTTATGGAATAGGCAATGCAGGGAAAGTATCTTTAACAGCTTTAGAAACTATTGGCATTGATAATAGCCAAGTTTTGAGTTCATCATTATCTTCTTCTTCTGGTCAGGCGGGAGATATCGAAATTAACGTCACAGCAGGTACTCTTACCCTCCGTAATGAAGCAGGCATATATACCAGCACTGAAAGTTCAGGAGACGCGGGAAATATCTCGATTTATTCCAGACAATTTAACCTTGAAGAGCGAGCGAGACTATCGGCAAATACTAATCATGATGGCAACGCAGGAAAAATCAACATCCATTCCTCTGAATCGGTCAATCTTGATAGAGGTTTTGTTTTTGTAAATTCTTTTGATAATGGCTTGGGCAATGCAGGACAATTAACAATTAACACTGAAAACTTAACAGTGAAACAAGGTTCTATTATTTCTGCTGCTAGTGATAGTCTGGGATTAGGCGGCGATATTCATCTAAACGTGCCTAATGGAACTGTTAATTTTGTTGGTAATGATTTTATATCTTTATCACCTACCAATGAAATCACTCCGACAGCTTTGGCAGTAGGTTCTTTTGGAAATGGTGCTGCTGGGAGTTTGACAGTTGATGCTAAAAACTTCATCGTTCAGAATGGAGCTTTAATCTATGGCTCCGCTAATCGGGCTTCCGGAGGTAATGCTGCTAATATCACGATCGCAGCATCAGAATCCGTGCAAATTTTGGGGACTACACCAAACGGTCAACTTCCTAGTAGTTTATCATCAGATACATTCGGTGCTGGCAATGCCGGAAACTTAATAATTTCTACTCCGAATTTACTGGTTCGCGACGGAGGTAGGATTTCTGCGGGAACGACTGGAACGGGAAGTGCAGGTACTTTAAATATTACGGGTGCAAACCTAGTTGAAGTTACAGGTACTTCTCTTGACGCTCAGCGCTCAAGCCAGTTACTTTTTAACTCTTTTGGGTCAGGAAATGCGGGAGAGTTAAAAATAGAAACGCGACAATTACTTTTGCAAAATGGTGGTCGAATTATAGGTACAACAGGAGGAAGCGGTCAAGGAGGTATTATCGATGTCAATGCCACTGAGTCGATAAGTATTTCTGGGACATCAGGAAACTTTGCCAGCGGTTTAATCTTCGATAGCAACGGTTCGGGAAATGCGCGAGGGATTCGCCTGCAAACTGCTGGTGATTTAGCCGTGAAAAATGGCGGTCAAATAACCGTGAGCGGTACGGGGGCGGGCGTGTCGGGAGATTTAGATATTGCGGCGCGCAACATCTTTTTAACCAACCAAGGACAGCTTTCTGCTTCGACACGGGCGGCGCAAGGTGGGAATATCCGACTCCAAGCGAGCAAAAATCTGATTCTCAGACACAACAGCGAAATCACCGCAGAAGCATTTGGCGCTAGTACGGGGGGAAATATCCATATGGATGTTGGCGGCGTAATTAGTGCTGTATTATCGGAAAACAGCGATATTGTTGCGAGTTCGGAGTCCGGTCAAGGGGGAAAAATCTATTCGGATGCTCCCGCTTTGGGTTTTCGCCAGTACAACGGTCGCCGCACCCCAGAAAGCGATTTTACTGCGATTTCCGAACAAGGAGGGCCGGATTTGTCGGGAACGGTGGTTGTCACGCGCAACGTACCGCCCCTCGTCGAACTGCCCAATCGTTTCGCTCCTCCACCGCTGAACGAAGGTTGCGATGGAGGTCAGACGAAGGAAAATTCTCGTTCTGGACGTGCTGCCTTATACATTCCGGGGCGCGGCGGATTGCCTCCCCAGCCCACAGATATGTTAGGTAGCACGACAGTGGAAATTCCTTGGCTGATGTCAGAGGAGAACGAACCAACGGCTTCATCGCCAGAATTGGTGGAAGCGACGGGATGGGAAAAGTTGCCGAACGGAAGGATTCGTTTAACGGCCCCTGATTCTGAAAAGTTGGGAAATTTACCGTTGGCTTGTCGGTCTAGAGAAGAAGAATCGAAGAATCGTTAAAGAATGTCAATCCTGTAGGGGCGTTATATATAACGCCCCGATGGGGAAATGCGTAGGGTGCGTTAGGCGCGAGTTGAATTTTCAGGGGAAGGAGTTGATTTTTTGATTGCGCCGTAACGCACCAAAAACTTAAATTGGTGCGTTACGCTTCGCGCTCCACACCCTACAGTTGAAGAATTCATTACCCAATTTTGCCATCTCTAGCGAAAATCCTGGTAGGAAATGCGTAGGGTGCGTTAGGCGCGAGTTGAATTTTAACCGAAGGAGTTGATTTTTTGATTGCGCCGTAACGCACCAATTTAAGCCTTTGGTGCGTTACGCTTCGCGCTCCACACCCTACAGTTGAAAAATTCATTACCAAATTTTTGTTATCCTCAGCGAAAATCCTGGTAGTTCCGGTTCGCAGCTAACGGATTCTGGATTGTCCAAAATTTCGGGTTCTCGGTCAGTTCGATAAGTATGAACTGTACGATTTTTGCGATCGATTAATAACCCCAACCGTACCCCGTTGGCGATATATTCCTCCATTTTTTCTTTGAGACTTGCCAACGTATCGCTGCTAGAGCGCAATTCTACTACAAAATCCGGCGCGATCGGTGCGAAAGAGGCTTGTTGTTCTGGGGTTCAAGCATTCCAGCGATCGCGCCGAATCCAGGCCGTATTGGGCGAGCGAATCGCACCATTCGCCAAGGTGAAACCCGCACTGGAATCAAATGCTTCTCCAGTTGCATCGGCTTCCGACCACACAAAAAGCTGCCCAAAAACCCTACCATTACGGTTTCCTGTATCAGAAAATACCGGAGCCATAACAATAATTTCTCCCCGGGCATTCCGTTCGATTCGCAACTCAGGATTCGTTCGACAAAAATCATAGAACTGCCGATCGCTCATCTCCGACATTGGAGTCAGCGAAGAAAGATCGATCGGCAATGAGATTTGCTCTGATTTGACCAAAAGGCTAGTCATTGGCAATCTAGCTCTATTGAATAAAGTCTGTTCTGATTATAGCGAAGAGCTTTAAAAAAAGGATGTAGGGATGCTTTGGGAAAACCCCTTACCGGCTAGCGCTGGACAAGTACGAAAGTTTACAATTTTGGTCTGCGCCATAGTTTAACACTCAAAGCTGTTACTCCTACAATTAAAAAACTGATAATGGAATTAGGTTCTGGTACAGAACGGGAACTAATTGGCGTAACTTCTATAGAGCCAATTTCTCTTGTGAAACGAGTATTGACACCAATTTTCTGAAAAAATTCCCAGCTTTCTTTCTCGAATCCAGTGATTTTAAATTCTTTCACTCCCAGCTTCTTGGTTATGGGGTCTTCAATTAACAAGTTTCCAAGTTTGTCCTCATATTGACTAAAATCGAGAGGGTTTCCAGGGCTAAAGTTTCCTAGCGTAATATTTCCAACAATAACATCGAATTTGTATGGTGTTTTAGAGGGATTAGGTAAGCAGGGAAAGTTCAATATTTCCGATATTAAAGTGTCACCAGTTCCCTTAACGTTATAACCCATTGAAGGGTCGGGATCGTACCATTGGTTGCTGAGAGTATTCTCAAAAACTTTGATCTCCCCATTTACTCCTTCAGTGCGCGTTGGTCGCAGGAGATAATCTTGGTTTTGTCGAAACGCAATATCGCATAAGAGTGGGGCTGGCGGCGGCGCTGGTGTCGGAGTTGGGGGCGAGACAGTGCCAATCAATGCTACGCCCTCATTAATACATTCTTGGAGCAGCGAGGCGATAAAATCACCTGCCATTTCTGCTGTTTTTTTGAAACTAAACCCGAAGATATTAGCGCCAGTTTGGAAAAACCAATCGGTTTTAAATCCTTGCGTTTGTAATTCGGCTTGACTTCTGATGGTGACATCGCCTAATCTGTTGCCCGTCGCAATAATGTTGGGCATGAGCGTTTGGGGATCGCTCCAACTTCCGCGACTGGTGTAAGGCGCGTAGTAAGGATTATCCCAAGCGAGATCGCCCATCCAGGGTTCTAAGTCGCCGATGTTACCCAGAGTCGGATCTTTGAGAAAGCGGCGGTTTTGTTCGAGGTTCTGGAAGCCTGCATTTTGTCCGGCAACGTTGGCTCCAGCCGTGACTTGATAAACGCCGGTTTCGAGGCGGGAACCGTCAGGCGTTCTGGAGTCGTTGTTGGGGGCAAAGCGCACGCCGAAGAGTTTGTTGGTGTCGAAGGCTTGTTTGAAGTTGCCGGTTCCGGAGAAGTCGAGAAACAAGTCGCCCCAAGCAATACTGTCGTTTTCCACTGGGAAGCAAGGCCCGTCATTCAAACACAATTCCGGGCCGGTTGGGTTGCCGGTGATGGGCATATCGGTGTTGAGGGCAACCCAAATATTGTTATCGGCATCTTCGTGAATAGCGATGCCGTAAGTTTCGTAGATGGTGCCGCCTGCTTTGATTACGCCGTTGACGGAGCCGTAACTGTCGTAGCCCGGATCGATCGCGTATTGCCAGCCATCGCGGAAAACGGCAGCGTTAGTCGGTTGAACGGCAGCAAACATTAACGCGATCGCGCCGAGCAATCCGCTGGCGCGCGCGGGAATAGCCTGTATTTTCATCAGTGGTAGATTTCTCCTTAGATAGGCGATCGCGATAACTTCCTCCAATCGCGACTCTCCTTACAAATCGCTCTCATGCGTTCTATCGTGAGAAGGAAGTATAACAAAATGCTGTTTTCAGATGTAGCATACGCGACTTTAATTTTTCAAGCCCTTCATTAAATCTTTAAACTCTGTGCGAGATTGCACGGAAGTTTAGCCTCATTAAGACTTTCTTCACCTAAAGCCTTACTGAGAATAAATATCACTTTTTTATTAAACGTGAGAATTAAGTTTTGAGGGGATTGGAGTGCGGACAGCGAAGATGGAGCGCTCCCGCAGAGAAGATATCCGCTTCGCGGCGCGCGAGAAATCATTAATATTACAGCGCTGGCAGTAAGAACCTTTAATAAGGCAGTTCCCGAGATTCTTGTTTAACCGCACCACTCATGGCAGCTTGTTGCAATTGCACGAACGCTCGCAAGTCCTCGCCGTCATACTTGGTTTTTTGTAACAACCACCGCAATTGGTTTTCAGCTTCTCTGCTTAAATAGCCCGTCGTCAGCGCTTGATTCACAACTTCACGAATTAAAATCATCTTCAACACCTCGATTTGCTCTGTTTCTCGCTGAAGGATTGTGGAACTTCACGGAATCTTTACATTAGGTTCTCCAAAAGTGTGGGTAGATTTTACGCAAGACAGAGATTTTTGTAATAGAAAGTAATACTCCGTCGCCTGCTTCTCGCTCTAAGCCTCTGCTGTTGGGGGTTTGGGTTATCGGGCGATCGCGCTTTAATGTAAAGAAATATTAAAATCAGCGCGATCGCGCGTAAAAACTCCCTCGAAACCCAGAGACATGAGTAGAAGCAGCCCCAAAACTCTCGATTTTACTTAACATTGAGCGTAAGCCAAACAATGTGCCAACTGAACCAAACACTGAGGGAACTCGCCTTAGAAGCCAAACAGCATCGCTTCGGAACGGCAAAACGAAGAAGGATACTGAGTCTTCTATTCCAAAAAATTCAACAATCCGGGCAACTTCCCCGGTGCAACTACACCTACCTTCCCAGCAAACTACGCGAGGAATGCACTCATGTTGCCACTCAAAAACTCTTCAGTTACCTCAGCGAAAAAATCGAGCTTTATCAACCCGAACGCGAGTTCATGGCTTGGGTAATTTTCTTGATGCAGCAACGATTTTTTGGGGATGCCGAACGAGAATTGCGCGGCAAGAATTTTTCAGAATTTCGGTTTCAAAGTTTGACAGAACTGTTTCAGAGTATTCCCGCCCGCCGACTAGAAGAAATCGAGAGAGAAGAAACAAATCGTAATTTTTTAGAAGAACTTGTGAGAGAAATAAAGGAAGATATGCAGGGTGTCTTTAAAAGCAATTACATCACCAATCGACCCGATGCAAATCTCCAATATATTCTACTTCAGTATTGGGAGGGATACTCCGGTAGCGAAATCGCGCGCGGCTTAGCCGTCCCTATCTCTACTTTAGATTCATTTTTGAAGCGAAAACGTCCTTTATTACAACAATATTTTCAAGATTGGAAAATCCAATAAATTAATGCTAGCCCCTTTATTGTTTTGGTTGAACATCATGACGAACTCCGCCCAAAATCCAGAAATAACCGCTCCCCTAACTTTGACAGTTCACCAAACTGCTAAAGCATTATTCGACCAATATCAGCATCCTAAAAAAGCACAAAAAGTTTACTTAAATGCTTTGGCAGTCGGTGCGGTCGATTATTATCTCAGTTGTTTGGGCATAAAAACAGCAAAACCCACTCCAGAGCTTAATACTATGGTTGATGCGGCTTTCACGGACTCAGCGGTTTTAAATATCGCCTCGAGTGGGAAGATTGAATGCCGTCCTTTACTGCCGGAAGAAACAGAATGTTTCATTCCTTTAGAAGTTCGGGACAATCGATTGGGATATGTTGCAGTGCGGCTGAACGCTGAGTTAACTGAAGCCGCTTTAGTTGGATTTCTATCTCCCCAAAAGTTAGCAGAACTGCCGTTGCAAGAACGCATCGACTTGGAAGAATTTGACCCGGTGGACAATTTATTTGACGCTCTCGAACCGGAACCCATTTCGGCAACTCAGAGGCTGCACAATTTTGCGGAAGAACTGCTAGCATTGGGCTGGAAAAAGTTAGCCGAACTGGTAACGATTCCGGCGAGCGAGCCAGCTTTCAGCGTCAGAAGTCCCACGACGCTTCCAAAAAGTCCGTTGTTGAATGAGTCTTACTCTGGGATTAAGCTGGGGAAGGTTCTCGATTTTGAGAACGATTGTCATGTGGTTTTAGCGATCGGAATTAGACCGGCAGAAAATGAGGAAGTCGAAGTCAATCTCGATTTTTTGCCGGAGGAGAAAAAGCCTTATCTCCCTCCCGATTTACAGGTTAGCATTTTAGACGAACAAAATGAAGTGGTAATGTATAAAAAAACCAAACAACGGCATAAAAATTTCCCGTTTCAATTTTTTGGGGAAGCGGGTGATTCTTTCCGTATCAGAGTGGTATTTGGCGATCGCTCGACTTTAGAATCGTTTTACCTGTAACGCGCATAGAGGGTGCTATGGCAGAGAAGTTGGTGGTATTAAAGTTTTACGGCAACTTACACTCACAAGGGTTTACCGTTGCGTTGGAAGTGAGCGAGGAACGGCAACGCGCTACGACGGATTGTTCCGCAAACTTACCTGCCGATCCGGAATTAGCCGCCGCGATTTCCTCCTACTGGCAGGAGCATTACCAGCCGCTTGCCGGAGACCAGTCTCGGGGGATACGCCCCGGAGCGATGCCTTACGGTGGCTCGATTAGCCCTAAAATTGAGGAGTGCAAGCGCTCTGGAAAAAAGCTCAAAGCTGGCATCAACCATTGGCTGCAATCTTCCAATTTTCGTCCGCTTCTCGACTCTCTCCTGCAACAACTGCAAGCTGAGGATGAAGTTCGCGTCTTAATTCGTACTGATGACGAACTCTTGCACAAATTGCCTTGGGAATGTTGGAAAATCTTCAACGATTACCCAAAAGCTCAGTATTGCTATAGTTCTCATTTTTCCGCGCCCCCTCCCAGACGGCAGGATTTACCGCGTAGAAATAAAGTGAGAATTTTAGCGATTTTGGGAGAGAGCGATCGCATTAATGTCGATGCCGATCTTATGACTTTGGAACAACTCTCCGACGTGGCTGAGATCGTGGTGCTTTGCGAACCGAGGAGCGAAGAAATTAACGATGAGTTGTGGGCGCAACCGTGGGATATTATCTTTTTCGCCGGACATAGTTATACGGAGGGAGAAACGGGCGTTATTCGCATTAATCCCGATGAAGCTCTCCCCATCGAACAGGATAGTCAAGTGTGGTTTGGCTTGCAAAAGGCCGTTCAACAGGGCTTACAACTGGTGATTTTTAACTCTTGCGACGGTTTTGGCTTGGCGAAACAATTGGATATTCTCCACGTTCCTCAAGTCATTTTTATGCGCGAGTTTGTGGTTGATTTTGCGGCTCAGAAGTTTTTGCAATACTTTCTGCGCGCTTATATTGGGGGGGATTCGTTATCTTTAGCCGTTCGGGAAGCGAAGGAAAAATTACGCGGTATAACCGTTGAAATCGACGGTTGCGATGAAAAGATTGAAGTGCCGTATGCGGAATGGTTGCCGGTGCTTTGGCAAAATCCTGCGGTTTTTCCGCCGAAATGGGAAGAGTTGCTTCCTCCAGTGACGAAAAGAACTTTCCCCGCGAGGCGGCGATGTAAGATTGGGACGGTTGCGATCGCGAGTTTGGCGATCGCAGCGCTCGTTTTTGGGGCGCGCTGGCAGGGAAAATTACAACCGTTAGAGTTGAAAGCGTATGATTTTTTTATGCAGCAACGCGCGATCGAACCGCGCGACAATCGCCTCCTCGTCATTCGTATTACCCCCGACGATCGCGATCGCTTAAAACAGTCTCCCGACAAAACAGGACAAGGTTCGAGAACGTTGAGCGATCGCAACTTGGATCGTTTGTTTGAGAAGCTCGAAGGGCTGCAACCCGCCGCGATTGGCTTGCTTATCGCGCGCGAAGGCAGTATTAGTTCCCAATATCCTCACTTTAAAGCAGCGTTAGAGGGCGATCGCACGATTGTGATGTGTCAGTTTAAAACTGAGTCCCAGCAGGGAACAGCGGCTCCGGAGCCGGTGGCGCGCGATCGCGTGGGATTTTTTACCACTGTTCCCGATGCGGACGGTGTATTGCGCCGCCATCTTTTGTCTCAGAAAGTTAGCGATCGCTTCCCTTGTAAAGGCGACTTGATTGATTCTTTTAGCCTTCAAGTTGCCCAGCATTATCTCCAGAAACAAGGCGGCTATCGCTTAGACCTCTCAGATGATAATTTCATTCAAATTGGAAGCACCCGATATGAACCCCTAAAACTGCATCGCGGCGGCTATCACCATCCAGATTCTGGCGTTGAGGGAGGGATTCAAACCATGTTGAATTATCGCCCCTATCGGGATTATCAAACCGATATCGCGCGCGTCGTTTCGCTGACCGATTTCTTCGACGACCAACTCACGCCCAAAGATGTTCGCGATCGCATCGTTTTAATCGGCAGAAACTTCAAAGATGAGGGCGAACTCACGCCCTACAACCCGACAGCAAAAAGTTTTATCGACAAAACTCCCGGTCTTTTTATCGTCGCCCAAGAAATCAGTTCGATTTTAAGCAACGTCGAACAGAAAATCCCCTTAATCTGGGCTTGGGATTGGTGGGGAGATGCGCTCTGGATTTGGGGCTGGTCTTTAACCGGAGGATTACTGTATTGGTTTCTAAACCTGTGGAAAACAAGTCCGATTAAAGGGTTAGCACTCCTAATACTTTCCTATGGTTTAGCTTGGGCTACGCTTTACGGTCTTTGCCTCTTATTTTTCTTCAACGGCGGCTGGCTTCCGTTCGTTCCTGCTACGCTCGGTTTATTCCTAACCGGCGCGACAATTTCACTTTACCAAGCACTCAAAAACATCAAATTCAACCCATGAAAACTCGCTCCACAGTAATTGAGAAACTGGTGATTATTTTGGCGATCGCCGGTATTGCAGCCTTTTTAAAAAATGCTCCAATGCAGGCACAACCCCAGCCCGAAACGAGTCCCGCTTCGACGCTGCCAACGCCAGAACGCGATCGCATTATTTTTACGCCCCGCCCCGAAGCAAAAGATGATGATGAATCGCGCGGTCCCGTTAATCCCCCACCTCCCTACGGCGAATCGCTCTGTCCTATTGCTAAAATTCCGTTAACCGCGATCGCTCCTAATAAAGACGGAAACACTAACATTATTCTCACGGCTCAAACTCATCCCAGCTTATGGTTTTATAACCCTTACGAAAGTCAGTTAACAGGAGAATTTAGTATCAGTCAGCAAGGCAAACAAATTTACCAGCAAACTCTTCAACTTTCAGGAAAAGCTGGATTGATTGGCATTACTTTACCGACCGCGCTTCCGGGTTTAAGCTTAAATGAAGAATACAATTGGAATTTGACGCTGATTTGCAATCCACAAGATCGTGCTGAGGATTTGTATGTTGGAGGAAGCATAAAGCGAGTCAATTCTACGCCAAACTTCACTCCTCAGCTTACCGCAATGCCTCAAGACAAAGCAAAACTTTATGCTCTCGATGGATTATTACCGGAAACATTAACAACCATCGTTCGAGATTTATCTCCAAAAGATAAGGCAACCGCTCAGTTGTATTGGACGCAGGTTATGCAAGAGTTAGGATTAGAAAAATTGAGCGAAGAATCGCCCGCAGAACAAGAAACCAAGCCTTTGTAAAGGTTTTGTAGATCGTTCAAAATCCGACTAGAATCAACGAAGCCCAATAACCAGGACTTTTGACCAAAGTATCTTTTGAATTCGACGTAATGATATCCATCTGAGCGAGACGCAATGCTTCTGCTTTACTCACTTTGCGATCGCTCAGATTTTTGTAGAAATTAATCATTAACTCATTGGCAGCATCTTGTTTAACTTTCCATAAAGAACCAATCGTGCTGTTCGCGCCGGATTTTATGGTAATTCCAGCCATTCCTAATACCGCCCGACGATCGCCCGAAGCCGTTTCGCAGGCACTAAAAACTAATAATTCAAGGGGTTGCGCGGCAGGAGTGTTGTGGAGGATACCACTTAGCTCGTTAATGTCGAGGGTATAATTGCGGCGATCGCTCGATTTATCGTCTGTAAAAATATAAGTCTCTTCAAAGCTGGAACTAAATTTACCGTGAGTGATAATGTGAACGACATTGTAATATAAAGAACTCATCCGCTCTTGCAACGCCTGCTTTGTGAACTGCCCGTTGCTTATCACTTCAAAATTCTTTAAAATTTGACTGAGTTTCTCGATCTGATTGGGAACTGCTGGGGTTAAAGGTTCCCAGCCGGTACGAGTTTCTGTCGCTCCTAAAATCAGCGTTTTTGTCGCTTCAATCTTAAACGGTTTTGGTTCAATTAGTTGAACGCTAGGCGCGATCGATAAACTATAACCGCGCTCGATTAAAAACTTTTCTCCGTCGTGGAAGGCTGCCATCGGCACTGAGCGTAAATTGCTATCTAGCACCGTAACTAAATGAGTTATACCGTTGTTTTGGAATTCTTGTACGAACGGTGCGATCGACCATTTATATAACTTTTGTAAGGGAGCGCGATCTGTGTCAAGAAAATTTGGCTTTTTTGAGCTTTCGGAGGCTTTTTGAAGTGTTTCTTCAAACTCACTTGCTTCAATTTCTTCAACGTGGGATAATAACGCTTGCTTTTGGGGTAGTTTTACGATTGTTGCCAGTTGATGGGGCAAACTAATCGTATAAAGAAAGGCTGAATTTGGGTCAAAACTGCTAATCTTTTCGAGATGTTGGCTGAAATCAGCGATCTGTCCTTGCAGTGAGTTTGTCTCTGAAGAAGGGGTAACTTTTGACTGAAGATTGCAGCGTAGAAAATCCTCCAATTCGGCGACTTGCAGCGCATCGATGTAATAGAGGGCTTTTTTCAAATCGTCTTGAGGGATGTTAGCTTCCTCTCGCGATAACAACAAACTCACTAACTCTCGATAAACGGGTTCCACGTTATCTCGGAAGGTAAAGCGCACTTCCGGATTGGGTAAACTGAGTAACTCTTTCCGAACGCTATCTACGGTTTTAATGGTCTCTTCATAAGCAATAACTGCTTCGCTTTTTTGACCTTGTTTAACTAAAAGTTTGCTTAACTCCCATTCCCATTGATACAAAAGATCGTTAGCGTGGACTTCTTGCGAGCCTAAAATTGCATTCCGAAAAAGCTCATTTGATTGCGCAGTTTGACCTTTAAACTGATAAATGCTACCTAAATAACCTTCGGTGTAAGCAGAGATTTTAGAATCGTTGACTATTTTTGCTTGCGATTGCGTTTCGAGCAATAATTGTTCGACGATGGGGAAGTAAGATTCAAGATTTCGATCGATTAAAAGGGCAGCGAGCTTAATCCGAAATAACAGGGTTTGATGTTGGACGGGAAAGGCATTGAGCCGAGCGAGTAACTCGTTTAAGTTCTGCAATCCCTCGTCGATTTGTTGGGTAGGAGTAGGATTGAGTGGTATATCGGCTTGTTTTTCTAAGTCAATAAGAAGGGAGAGTCGATTGATATTAGCTTGAAACTTGGTGAGTTCGGAAGGAGAACTATCTTGCGCTTTTTGATAAAAATCTAGAGCAGTTTTAGCGATCTCGATTTGTTGAGCGATGGGATATTCTTTGCTATTACTACGCTCGAAAGCATCTTTAGCACGAGAGTAAACGATCTTTTTAAGGTTGCCTAAAAGGAGGTAGGATTCGGCAATGTCTTGGGATGAATTAAGCGATCGCGCGACGGTTAAGCTTTGTTGCAATAACCATTCCGCAATTTCAAGCTCGTTACGCTGTTCTAATCCCAACGAACTAAACAACGGTGTTGATTCTAAGGTTTTGCGATCGCCAGCGATCGCAATAACTTCCCCTAAATGTCGCAGGGCGGTCGCTTTGAAGGTAGAATCGCTAAGCTGAAGAATACCCCCGGCATTATTCAGCGAAAGCTCGAGCATCTCCCGATAATTGCCCGATTCTTTCAGCGCGATGCTGTGGTTAATTTTGCACCTTAACTCTGAGGTGGTATCGTTCAGTTGATGATAAATGTTTGTGGCTTGCTTCCAATCTTCTATCGCGCTTTCAAGCTGGTTCAGGCTGAGTTCGAGTTTACCCCTAACTTCGAGCAGCCGCGCAAAAATTTTATCGCGTTCTTTCCCCCCAATATTCGGGAGAAAACCCGAGCTATTTTCGATCGCGTCTCGAGCCTCCTGCCATTGTCCGACGGCTTGATACACTTGGGATAGGTTAATACAAGCGATCGCGGCTTTCGGGAAATCTCCAGCGGCGGTAGAAGCGGCGAGTGCTGATTGTAAAATCGCGATCGCGTCCCCATATTTCCCTTGCTGGTATAATATCTGACTGCGACGCTGCCAATCGTCTATCGTTTCGGGCTGCGGGGTTGTATCGCCCGACGAAAAAGCACTAGCATTTTCTGGCACAATCGCGATCGCAACTCCCAAACAAAAAAGCAAAAAATATGCGATCGCTCGACGTTTCCCCCTCCCAATCCCTGCTCTCAAACCCCGAACAAATCTCGAAAGTAGATACATATTCCCTTCGTAATTCGTAATTCGTAATTCGTAGTTCGTAATTTTACCCTTTATATAGCAGTTTTCACATGGGTGAGGTACACTCAGCGGGCGAATACCATTCGCCCCTACCGATTTGATTTTTGGAACTGTACCTCGCGCAAACGAAAAACGCTATAACTCATAATTCATAATTTATAATTCCCCCCTCGTCGCGATGGGCAAAATTCAAAATTATCAATTGTCCATTATTAATTATTCATCATTCATTATTCATTAATAACCGTGTTCGGCGAGAAAAGCTAAACTGATTTCTTCCTCTTTCGCTGCTGCGGAAGAATGCCGAACTAAGAGTTTATCGACATACTTCCCTAAAATGTCGGCTTCTAAATTCACCCAACTGCCCGGTTGTAAATACTTGAGGTTAGTGCGATCGTAAGTGTGAGGAATGACGGCGACTTTAAACCAATTGCCGCCGGGATCGCATTCAGCAATCGTTAAGCTGATCCCGTTGACAGAAATGCTACCTTTATCCACTAAATAACGCGCGATCGCGTCTTCCCATTCCAACCGCAACGAGGACACCGAACCAAAAGTCATCTCCCACGCTTGGGCAGTACGAACGCTTTCGAGCAAACAACCCACGCTATCGACGTGACCCGTTACGAAATGCCCGCCGATTTTGCTGCCAACGCGCAAAGAGGTTTCTAAGTTCGCCCAATCCAGCGCCGGATCGATTTGACCGAGGCGAGTGCGGCGCAACGTTTCTGGGGAAACGACAGCAGTAAAGCCGTTCGGCGAAATCTCCTCAGCCGTCAAACAAGCGCCATCCACCGCAACGCTATCGCCGATCGCTAAGTCTCCTAAAATTAGCTCGGAATCGGCGCTCGCGGGCAAAATTTCCCAGCGATCGCTTCCGAGAGGCCGAACTCGTCCTAAAGCTTGAATTAATCCTGTAAACATAGTTTTTCGTTAGAAAGAGATAATATAAGCGGCGGCGCGCCAGGGGAATTTTTCCGATCGAGTACGTCGCATTCACCCCTTAGTGAGGCATACTTGGAGAAGATAGGTTTTTGATTTAGCCTTCAGTTTAGCTCCTAGCCGGAAGCACAACGCGCTCTTTGGCGCTGCCCGAGCGTCGGAAGTAAAGCCACGTATCCTCGCACCTTGCGGACGAGATTCTAGAGACGAAG
The DNA here is from genome assembly GCF_014698145.1 of Oscillatoria sp. FACHB-1406. NCBI lineage: Bacteria > Bacillati > Cyanobacteriota > Cyanophyceae > Oscillatoriales > Oscillatoriaceae > Oscillatoria > Oscillatoria sp. FACHB-1406. Next base: position 21,220 of record NZ_JACJSM010000010.1, read on the forward strand.
CCGATGATTGAAATGAAAGTTGCTGGAATTGCGTTGGATGCCATCACTCGCAGTCCCATTGTATTGCTTAAAGATGGCTCCGATCGGCGGGCTTTGCCGATTTATATCGGGCAGGAGCAAGCGAAGGCGATTATCGGCGCTTTGGAAGGACAAAAACCGCCTCGTCCTCTCACGCACGATTTGCTTAATAATTTGCTGGAAACTTGGGAAATGCGTTTGGAGCGCGTGATCATTCACTCCCTGCAAGATAATACGTTTTATGCGGTGCTGTGTCTATCTCAAGGCGAAGTGAAGAAGGAAGTCGATTGTCGTCCCAGCGACGCGATCGCGCTAGCATTGCGAACCGACAGCCCGATTTGGGTGATGGAAGAAGTCGTCGCCGATGCTTCGATTCCCGTCGATCGCGAAGCGGATGAAGAAGAACGCCAAGCCTTTCGCAATTTTGTCGCCAACTTACGCCCGGAAGACTTTACCGAACGAGGGCGCAGCAGTCCCAACGAATCCTAAGCGCTTTTTCCATGCAGTATCGACGCTTCGGAAGAACCAATCTGCGGTTATCGGTTTTTTCTCTGGGGACGATGCGCTGTTTGAGTTCGGCTGCCAACGTCCGCGCTACCTTGGAACGCGCGATCGCCCTCGGCATCAACCATATTGAAACCGCTCGCGGCTACGGCAAAAGCGAGGAATATTTAGGTTTAGCGCTACAAGCCGGACTTTCCGTTCCGCGCGATCGCCTCCACATCACCACCAAACTTCCTCCCGCCCCCGATGCCGCAACAATGCAGACTTGGATCGACGAATCCCTAGAACGCCTGCACCTCGACTCCCTCGACACTTTAGCCATTCACGGCATTAACACCTGGGAACACCTCGAAGCCGTGCTGCGTCCCGATGGCTGTATGCAAGCCGCGCGTGCTGCCGTTGCCGCCGGAAAAGTCAAGCATCTCGGTTTTTCTACCCACGCCCCAGTTGACATTATCCTCGCGGCGATTAACACAGATTTGTTTGATTTTGTCAACCTCCATTATTATTACTTTTTTCAGAGAAACGCTGCCGCAATTCGCCTCGCCGCCGAGAAAGATTTAGGCATTTTTATCATCTCGCCAGCCGACAAAGGCGGACAACTTTATCAGCCCCCGCCCATGCTGCAACAGTTATGCCACCCCCGCACGCCCCTCGCCTTAAACTATCGCTTCCTGCTAGCCGATGCGCGGATTGCCACCCTTAGCGTCGGTGCGGCGAATCCCGAAGAATTGCTCGAACCCCTCTCGGTGGCGGACGAGACACAGCCTTTAACGGAGGCAGAACGGCAGATTTTCCAACGTTTAGAAGCGCGATTGGATGAGGAATTGGGGACGGATTGTTGCCGACAGTGCGATCGCTGTTTGCCTTGCCCGGAAGCGATTAACATCCCCGAAGTCCTGCGCCTTCGCAATCTAGCGGTTGCTTACCAGATGACAGAATTCGGAAAGTACCGCTATCGGATGTTTGAAAACGCCGGACATTGGTTTCCTGGACGCAGGGGCGATCGCTGCACCGACTGCGGCGACTGTTTGCCGCGCTGTCCCGAAAATCTCGATATCCCAAAACTGCTGCGCGATACCCACGAACGCTTACAAGGATCGCCGCGCCGCCGACTTTGGGGTAATTCGTAATTCGTAATTCGTAATTCGTAATTCGTGGTTTCTAGTCAATTTAGTAGGGTGGGCAGCGCCCACCAGCCAAGGCTTTGGTACGTTTAGTAACCTACATTCGCGCTCGAGTAGCACTATAATTCATAGTTCGCGATCTGTATTAGCGGATTTATTTTCACCTTTTAAAAATCGATAAATTCAATAGTGGGTAATGGCTCGTGAATAATCAAGTTTATACAAGCATTCTCTTAAAACGCAATCTTTGCTTTCTGTTGAGCCTTCTCGCCTTTTGTCCTCCTGCCCTCGCTCAAAAATCCCCCAAATTCGCAGCCTGTAACTTTGATGCGACTGCCCTCACTGACGAAGGATTGCCCGCCCGCGAAGGAATTGTAACTGCCTATAGCTTCTCTCAAAATGGGATGACGAACCCTAGCTTGTGGTGGACTCGCGAGCAGTTTGGAGAAGGAAAATTACTGGTTAATTGGATCGCAAAGACCGCAGAAAAACAAATCGATCTGGTTGTAAACTGGCAACTGTGGTCGGTGATGGGTTATGTCGAACGCTACAGTTTTATCAATCATTTCGGGACGGTAGCGCGGGAGTATGGCTATCAACTCCGCGTTTTCAATCAACGCCAAGAATGTTTAGCGATTTATAATTGCGATCCGAATGCTGCTACCCTACAATGCGCGATCGATTTCGATCCCGCTCGCCGCAGCCGATTTCGACTTTAGTAATGAATAGTGAATAGAGAATAGGGAATAATGAATAGAGAATAGTAGTGGGTAGCGCTTTATTTGATGATTATGTTAATGCCACTGTTAATTCTCAATTCTCGGCTATCAATTCCTAATAATTTCCCCGTCTTAGCTCAAGTTCGGACAATGCCTCAAACCCTGTCCCCTCAAGCTGCGATCGCACGATTGTTTACCAGTCCTCAAATTCAGAGTGAATGGTTTGCACCCTCATTTTTATCCGTTGCACCTCTTACACAAATTGAGGAAATTGTCAAGCAAATTAACGGAAGTTTGGGGAAATATCGAGAAGTCCAACAAGAAGGCGATCGCTACCTAATAATATTCGATCGCGGCAGCGTCCCCGCTAGCATACACCTCGACGAGCAGGGGCGCTTTGTCGGACTCTTTTTCGGGCCGCCGCGCCTCAATGCCATCAGGCTAGAAGATGCGATTTCGCAACTGAAAACGCTACCGGGCGATGTTAGCCTGTTCGTCTCCAAAAACGGCACAGAACAAGCCAGTTTAAACCCAGAACGCCCCTTAGCCGTCGGTTCTGCCTTCAAACTCGCCATCCTCAACGCCCTCACCCGCCAAATCGCCGCCGGTCAACATCAATGGTCGGAGGTCGTCGCCTTAAAATCAAACTGGAAAAGTTTGCCCACCGGAATCCTCCAAGATTGGCCCGAAGGTTCGCCCCTAACGCTTTCAACCCTCGCCTCCCTAATGATTTCCATCAGCGACAACACCGCTACCGATGCGCTACTCGAAGTCGTGGGGCGCGATGCTGTCGAAGCATTTTCGCCGCACAACCGCCCCTTTTTAAGCACCCGCGCCGCCTTTATTCTCAAAAATCCCGAAAACGCCGCCCTACTGCAACGCTACCGCCAAGGCGACGAAACCACGCGCCGTCAAATCCTATTGGAACTGCAAAGCTTACCGCTACCGGGAGTTGAGATGTTTGCAGCCGGAAAACCCCTGGCGTTAGATGTGGAATGGTTTTTTTCAACGCGGGAGTTGTGCCAGTTAATGGAGAACGTTGCACCCTTACCGTTAATGCAAATCAATCCCGGCATTGCTAGTCCTGCCGATTGGAAGAGTGTCGCTTATAAAGGCGGTTCGGAACCCGGTGTCCTCAACTTTACCGCTCGCGTTGAAGATGAAGCCGGTCAAAGCTACTGTATCAGTGCGACTTGGAATAATAAAGACGCGATCGACCAAACGCGCTTCCAAGGGATTTATAATGGCATCCTTTTGGGTTTGAAAGTGAAATAACTTAACTGTCCCAGCGCTAATTTCGCCCGAGCGATCGGCAACAGTTGCATATATTCTACTCAATTGTTATTTCTGAGTCGGTCTGTAAGATAATCGCTATACCAGAAATTCCCCACAAACAATAGTGTAACTTTAATAAGCTTTGTCAATTTTTTTTACGGGATTGGCGCTCTGGAGAGCCGCTCATCCAAAATCCAGATTGTCGAGCTTGAAAAAATCTGTTGTGCTTTTACCGAGCAGATCTTTTCTGGCTAAATTTACTCCCTAAGCAGTAAAAAGTCGGAAGTTCGTGAAGTCGGAAAAGTCGGAAGTTCGTGAAGTCGGAAAAGTCGGAAAAGTCGGAAAAGTCGGATCGACCGTATAAACTATTACTACTTTTTTAACTTTTAGTAAAAAAAATCCACCTTTTTCAAAAAACTTCCGCAAAATTCTTGACGTTTATTATTTTGATGGCATACTAAAAATTGAGCATACCCCAAACGCTAGCTTTAAGGCTCTCTGCCGTGGCTGATGAGATAGACAACGATCGCATACCCAAACATCCAAGCCTGCTTTAGAAGGAAGGGTCAAAGTCTGCTTTGTCCTTGCCATTTCCCTTAGTTTTACGATTCAGAAAAGGCACTGTTGTCTATAAATTGTTAAGAACACTTATCGATGAAGACTCAAATTTTTCTTGTGGGTGTATTCTAGGGCGAAATAAAAATGACGCTAAAACCATACTGTGCATACTCAAGACTGTCGCAAGCCAAAAGAAATAACAATTGTATGCCAAATCCCGTTTCCTTTAAACGTGAAAGCCTTTTAAGTCGGGGAACTGGGTGAAGACAAGCTCTCGTTAAGGGATGAGAGCAATAACTCAATAGAGTTTATTAATTCAGTCAATCATTAAGGTTTCAAAGAGCGAGTTTCTTCTAGCAAGAGAGCGGATTAGCTCGGCCATTTTTACGAAGAAGCCGCTTGAGTTCTCAGCTTTAAAGACTCGACAATCGCCTTTTTGTTCCCATGTTAATTTAGTACGCTCGCACATTTGGAGCGTTGCTATAACTTGTCATGCTGGCAAACTATCAGCAGCTTAAATATAACCCTGAAATCGGAAACCTAAATCAAGAGCGACGAACATGACACAAGACCAAAAATCCCAGGTTGCAATTCAAGCCACAGCCGAAGGAAAACGGTTAGCTGAAGATCGCGAGAAAAAGCAAAGCTGGAAACGTTGGGGACCCTATTTAAGCGATCGCCAATGGGGAACAGTACGAGAAGATTACAGCGATAATGGAACCGCTTGGGAATATTTTTCCCACGACCAAGCACGTTCTCGCGCCTATCGTTGGGGCGAAGACGGGATTGCAGGCATCTCCGACGATACCCAAAATATTTGCTTCGCGATCGCGCTTTGGAACGAAAAAGATGCCATCCTCAAAGAACGACTCTTCGGCTTAACCGGGAACGAAGGCAATCACGGCGAAGACGTTAAAGAATACTACTTCTATACAGACAGTACGCCCACGCATTCTTACATGAAATGTCTGTATAAGTACCCGCAAAAAGCCTTCCCCTACGAAGATTTGCTCGAAGAAAATCGGAAGCGAAAAAGCAATACAGCGGCTTTTGAATACGAATTGCTCGATACAGGAGTCTTTAAAGAAAATCGCTACTTTGATGTTGCGATCGAATACGCGAAAAACGATCCCGAAGACATTCTCATCCAAATCTCAGCCAGCAATCGAGGGCCGGAAGCCGCCAAACTTCACCTACTCCCTACCCTTTGGTTTAAAAACACCTGGGCTTTAGGATATCCCAATCATAAAAGAGAGGAACGATCCTTAAAAACCCTTCAATCGTCTCCGGACTTAAGCGTTGTCGAAGTGTTATGTCCAGAAAAAGAATTAAAACTCGCACCTCGCCGACTGTATTGCGAAGCTCCCCAAGAACTTCTCTACACCGAAAATGAAACAAATTTAGAAAGATTTGGCTGGGGGAAAAATACCTCTTATGTCAAAGATGGGATTAACGATTACATCGTCTCTCGCGGCGAGAAAAAAACCGTCAATCCTGAAGGAACTGGCACCAAAGTTTCAGCCCATTACGACCTCACCATTCCGGCAGGAGAAACCGTAACAATTCGACTGCGTTTAAGCACGAGCGAATTAAGTTCTCCCTTCGCAGAATTTAATAACATCGTCCAGCAGCGGCGGCAAGAAATGGACGAATTTTACGACGCAGTTTGTCCGCACAACCTTTCCGATGATATGCGCTCCGTCCAGCGCCAAGCCTTTGCTGGGATGCTGTGGAGCAAGCAATTTTATCACTACGTCGTCTACGATTGGCTCAGTGGCGATCCCCGTCCCCCGAAACCGCCTCAAGTTCGCAAACAAGGCAGAAACCACGAGTGGAACCACTTATTTTGCGAAGATATTATTTCCATGCCCGATAAATGGGAATATCCGTGGTTTGCAGCTTGGGATTTAGCCTTTCATACGATCCCATTTGCCCTCATCGATCCCGACTTTGCCAAGAAACAACTTTATCTCTTCACGCGAGAATGGTATTTGCATCCTAACGGTCAAATGGCCGCTTATGAGTGGAACTTTGGCGATGTTAATCCTCCCGTTCACGCTTGGGCGGCATGGCGCGTTTACAAAATTGAGAAAAAAATGTACGGTCGTGCCGATACAAATTTCCTCGAAGAAGTATTCCAGAAGCTTTCGCTCTACTTTACTTGGTGGGTAAATCGCAAAGATGCAAACGGGAAGAACATTTTCCAGGGTGGATTTCTGGGGCTGGATAATATTGGCGCGATCGACCGGAGTAATATTAATACTCCCGGCGTGAGTATCGAGCAATCCGACGGAACGAGTTGGATGGCAATGTTCTGTCTCAACATGATGAAAATTGCCACAGAACTTGCAAAACGGGATAAAGATTTGACGCAAGTGTATCAACAACTGCGTCAAAAATACGAGCAAGTTGTTTTAGAGCAGAAAGATGAAGAACTGATCGAAACTTATCAAACCTTGATGAGAATTTCGGGCAAGTCTAACTATGAAGATATGGCCTCAAAATTCTTTCAGCACTTCCTCTTGATTGCCGATGCCATGAATAAAATTGGCGGCGAAGACCAGGTTGATATCTGGGACGAGGATGATAATTTCTACTACGATATTCTGAATGCTCCTGAAGGTCGAGTGTCGGATGGAGTCAATACGGGAGGCGCGCTCTCGATGAAAGTGCGATCGATGGTGGGGTTAATTCCTCTGTTTGCTGTCGAAACTATCGACCCAACAGTCGTGAATGACTATTTATCCTCGGACTTTAAAGAGCGAATGATGTGGTTTGTTAACAATCGTCCCCAACTGACGAAACATAACAACATCGAACTTGTCACTACAAAAGGAAAAGGATTGTATCTTTCACTCGTGAATAAAGAGCGACTTAAATATATTTTACAGCGAATGCTAGATCGGAATGAATTCTTGAGCGATTATGGGATTCGAGCGCTGTCTAAATACCACGAAGAGCATCCTTATACCTTATGGGTTGATGGCAATAAAAATGAGGTCAAATATGCCCCGGGTGAATCCATAACTACCATGTTTGGCGGTAATTCCAACTGGCGCGGACCAATTTGGATGCCCGTGAACTTCTTAATTATCGAATCGCTTCAGAAGTTTTATTACTACTGGGGAGACGAGATTAAAGTTAACTGTCCCAATGAAAAAGGCGAAATGCAAGAGATGAACCTCTGGGAAGTCTCGATGGAATTGTCGCGTCGGGTTATCAATATCTTTCTCAAACAAAATCGTCCCAACCCCTTTAATTCCGATCTGAAAGATTGGCGACCCGTTTATGGGGGAACGGCAGAATTTCAAAGCGATCCTCACTGGCGCGACTTGATTCTCTTCTATGAATATTTTCACGGAGATAACGGCGCTGGAGTCGGTGCAAGCCATCAAACCGGCTGGACGGGAGTTGTAGCGAAACTAATCCAACAATACGGACAATATACCCTCTCTAAACAAGCGCCAGAGCGTTAGTCCGTTCGAGATTTAGCGATCGCGCCCTCCCAAATTTGAAGCAAAAATACCCTTTCAAGGAGTCATCCATGAGTGAACCTCAACCCTCGATTACCAATGTCAAACCCGAAACCGTCGCGGAAACGGTTTACGATGCCGTCATTGTCGGTTCTGGCATTGCCGGAGCGATTGTTGCCAAAGAATTAAGCCAACAAGGCAAAAGAGTTTTAATTCTTGAAGCCGGACAAAACAAAGACTTAACCCTCGCCGGTTTTCAAAGCTATGTCGATACCTTCTACGGAGCGACAGAGAAAAACGCCAACGCCCCCTATCCCGAAAACCCCAATGCCCTCAGTCCCACCGACGACGATATCTACTTCGTAGAAAAAGGCCCGATGCGGCTGAGCGGTTCCTATACTCGCGTTCCGGGCGGCACGACCATGCACTGGGAAGGCAAAACCATCCGAATGTTACCGGATGATTTTAAAATCAAAACGCTATACGGACAAGGACTAGATTGGCCGATTTCCTACGAAGATTTAATGCCCTACTACCGTAAAGCCGAGCAGGAAATCGGCGTATCCGGGGATGTTGAAGAACAGAAACAACTGGGCGCTAAATTTGAAGAAGGCTACGTTTTCCCAATGGAAAAACTTCCCCCCTCTTACTTAGACCAAAAAGTAATTGAAAAAGTGGGAGGCACAAAAGTCGAACTGCACGGCGAAACAATCCCGTTAAACTTCAGCACCTTTCCCCAAGGTCGCAACGGCGTACCCAATCCAAAATACGATCGCGGCAACCTCTTCACCCCCGATGGCGTAGCCGCTACCGATCCCGTTCAGTACGGCGAACGCTGCCAAGGAAACGCCAACTGCGTGCCGATTTGTCCGGTACAAGCTAAATACGACGCGCGCCGAACCTTAATTAAAGCCTTCAGAACCGAGCGAGTTCACTTCCTCGCCCAAGCGGTTGCCTCTGCCATCAAATTCGACCCCCAAACCGGTCACATCACTGAAATTCACTACAAGCATTACGACGAACCCCATTCCTCAAAATATACCTGGGGAGTTGCTAAAGGAACCTTATTCGTCCTTGCGGCGAACGCCGTTGAAAACGCTCGGTTGTTGCTCTCCTCCGACCTGCCCAACACCAGCCGACTCATCGGGCGGCATCTCATGGATCATCCCTTCACCCTAGCATGGGCATTGATGCCGGAAGTCACCGGAACCATGCGCGGTCCGCTGGTGACATCAGGTATCGGAAGCTTTCGCAACGGGACTTTCCGTGAAAAACAATCAGCCTTCGCCGTAGATATCCACAACGATGGTTGGGGCTGGGCAACCGGCTCGCCGAAGTCAGAAGTCATCGATGCAATAGACGGCAAAAATAAATACGGCAAAGAACTGCGCCAAACCTTAATCAGTCGGATTTCGCGACAACTCCTGCTGGCGTTTATGTGCGAACTTCCCCCCGATCCCAACAACCGAGTCACTATCGACCCGAATTACAAAGATAAGCTCGGAAATTACCGACCGGTTATTAACTTCAACCTGCCCGATTATAGCCTTCGTACCCTCGCTTATACCCGCAAACTTTCTCGGATTATCTTTCAGCGTTTAGGTGCTGAAGATTATACCCATTACGACGCTTCAGACCCGGCCTATTTTGAATTTGAAGGGGAAGGTTACTTCTATCGCGGCGGAAACCACTTTTCTGGAACCCATATTATGGGAACGGCTAAAGATAACTCTGTCGTCGATCGCAACCTGCGCTGTTGGGATCACCATAACCTTTTCCTCCTCGGTTCGGGGAGTATGCCGACAATCGGTAGCTCGAACACAAGCTTGACCATTGCTGCCCTGAGCTTCATTGCTGCCAAGCAAATGCTCGAAGAATTAAAAGGTTAAACTTGCCCGCCTATACTGCACGGACGTTGCTTGAAGCATCCTTACTCATAACTAAAACGCCCGCAAATACACGATTGAGAGCAGACACTAACAATGACCGAAACCAAAAGTTTAACACCCATTAAAACCATTGACGATTTGCGTTATTACCTAACGCAAGCGATGGCATTAGAACACGCAACAATCCCCCCTTATATCACCGCCCTTTACTCTCTTAAACCCGGCACGAACTTAGAAGCATTTCATATCATCCGGGCCGTCGCCGTCGAAGAAATGCTCCACCTTACCCTCGTGGCAAATATTTTCAATGCTGTAGGGGGGAATATTAAAGGGGTTCTCACGGCAAAGGATTTTATTCCCGTCTATCCAACTTATTTGCCGACAGGAGAAACGGACTTTCAAGTCGGATTAAATAAATTTTCGCCTGAGACCATTAAAACCTTTATCAACATCGAACGAACGGAAGAAGAAGTTGATGAAAGTAAGCCTTTAATTGTCTCCGAACCTGGAAAAAGTAAAGTCGTAAAAATACAAGGGGACGAATCTAAGAGTTTTTATAGCATCGGCTTGTTCTATGCGGAAATTATTCGGGCGCTTTACCAACTCCATAAAGAGATGGGCAGCGCACTATTTTGTGGCGATCCGGCGCGCCAAATTACGCCCGCTTATTACTACAACGGCGGCGGCGATATCATTCCCGTGACCGATCTGCGATCGGCCATTCGCGCCTTAAAAGTGATTCAAGAGCAAGGCGAAGGCGCGCGACTGGGAACAATTTACGATGCCGAACGCGAACTCGGTCATTACTACCGTTTCCAACAACTGGAACTCGGACAATATTACGTTGTTGATAAAGACGAACCCGAACAATCTGACGAGCCAGGTTCCCCATCGGGAGCCTCATTTACCGTCGCTTGGGATGATGTCTATCCGCTCATCGAAAACGCTAAGTTGAGCGATTACCCGGAAGGCTCAGAAGTCTACAACGCCGCCCGTGAATTTCAGGCGGCTTACAGCCAATTTCTCGCTGATATTGAATTTGCTTTTGACGGAAATCCCGATCGACTCATTCCCGCTGTTGGGGGAATGTTCCGCTTGAAAGAACAAGCTAGCGCTCTGATTCGGAATCCGATTCCGGGTGGCAATGGCCTTCATGCCGCGCCGATTTTCCGATTAGACTAATCGGACAATATTGCTCGCACAATCTGTCACTAGAACGGTTCTGCGCTGAAAAAATCAAAGCAACAGAACCGCTCTATCCAGACTCATTACTTTTCTTTACCCTCTAATTTTTGAGAGATTGATAACGCATGGATATAAACGCTTCCAACTCTATGAAATCTTTTCTGGCTCTATCAGCGCTCCTGACGGGTTTTTCCGAATTTCAACTGCAAGGGACAGGACAAGCCCAGCTTTACTTCGATACTGTTCTGAGCGTTGTTGGCGAAGAGATATTAGCAGAACTCTTTCAAACCTTCGATCGCATTAATACCAACTCGGATGCGTCTAATTTAGAGAGTCAGCTTCGGAGCGAAATTTTGGGTTCTGAGAAACTCGGCGCGATCGCGCGTAATATCATCAAACTTTGGTATGTCTCAACCTGGTATCAACTTCCAGCCGCTTGGCGAGACGAGTTTGGAACCAAAGCCAACGATCGCACCTTTATTCCCAGTCCCGCCGCTTACCCAGAAGGGCTTTTGTGGCCTGCAATTGGGGTGAACCCGCCCGGAGCTAAAGGGTTGGGATATGGGGTTTGGAGCGAACCTCCCACCGTCAGTCTGACGCAGAGTTGAAGCCTCGCTCATTCTCTAGAAATCCTAACTTTCTACCTAACAAATATTGCCAAAGTTTTTGAGTTTTAAGGACAAAAATGAAGCTTAAATCTTGCTTTCATGGACTCGCAACAATCGCCCTCTCAATTTTTCTGAGTTTAACCCTCTTTAATTTGCCGGCTAAGGCCTTTGTTACCCCAGAGTACGAGCAATTACTCTCAACGGGGAGTTGCGTTAGATGCGATTTATCGGGAGCCGATTTGTCGAATAAAAATTTGCACGGCAGCACCCTCGATGGCTCAAATCTCTCCAAAGCCAACCTTTCCCACACCGATCTTTCCGATTCGCTTCTCAATGATACCAAATTCGATGAAGCCGATCTGACAGAAGCGAATCTATCGGGCGCTTTTTTAGAAGCTAGCACTTTAACGGGTGCGAACTTAACAAGTGCGAACTTGTCTAAGTCAGATTTGTATAACGCCTTAATGAGTAAGACGAAGTTAATGAAGGCTAATTTAACCGAAGCCGATCTAACCTCCGTTGTTCTCTCTGATTCAGACTTGTCTGAAGTTTTGGGAACGAATGTCAAGTTTCGAGGTGGAGTTCTTTCTCGCTCCAACTTATCAAATGCTAATTTCTCTCAGAGTTTCTTGAGAAATACAAGATTATCGGGAGCCACTCTTAAAGGCACAAATTTATCGGAAGCCGATCTGTCAAATGCAGTCATGCCAGATGGAACGACATACAACGGCGATGTCTCTCGCTTTGGCGCTGTTCAATAAGGCCGAAATCTTTACCCAATCTAATTCAAGAATTTAGGAATCGCTCGCTCATGTTTATAAATCTAGAACGCCGGATGAAAAAATTAACAATTGTTTGGAGCAAAATAGCGCGTTTGTCCGCGTTATTGGGGATATTTCTCTTCGTTGGTTTAACAGGCTTTGCCCTCCCTGTCAATGCAGCCGCCCGCGCTAACGCTTCGGTAGACTCTTCTGTGTTGGTTTCTTTAGTTCCCTCTGCCTCTAAACCCGCATTAAACCCAACTTTTGACCCCAAAAAAGTTGATTTGGGAATTACGCCAACGGGTTGGAGTAACAGCGACGATCTCAGTATCGATCTCAAACCTCCCATTCCCCGCGAACAAATCCTGAGTGAGATTGCACTGTCGGGTTTCAAAGGGACGCAAATGTCGCCGAAATTTCCTCCTTACCCGAAAGAAAAAGACCTCTTAAAAAGCGAGTTGGAGCTTCGAGGATTAAAAATTTCTGAACCTTGGGTCGGCACCGAGTTTACTCAAGGGAAATCGAAAGAAACCCTCGAAGAATTTGACAAGCAAGTTGCTTTCATGAAGGACATGGGCGGTAACAAAGTTGTTGTCGCTGAGTTAGGAGGAGCCGTTCACCAAACTCCTGTAGACCCGTTAAAAAAACGCCCTGTTTTCACAGACGAGCAATGGGCAGATTTAGCGAAAGGGCTGAATCAATTGGGCGCTAAAGCGAAGGAAAGCGGGATGCAATTGGTTTATCATCCTCACATCGGAACGGGCGTTGAAAACTTCGCAGATATCGATCGCCTGATGGCTTCCACCGATCCCGATACGGTTAAGCTGCTGCTGGATACCGGGCATTTATACTATGCGGGAGTCGATCCCCTCGCCGTCGCCGAAAAATATGCCGATCGCATCGAGCACGTTCACTTAAAAAATATTCGCCAACCCGTCTTAGATGAATCGAGAAAAACGGGTCGCAGCTTCTTAGATTCGATTCGTGCTGGTATTTTTACCGTTCCCGGCGACTCAGCGGGCGCGATCGATTTTAAGCCCATTTTACAAGCACTCGCAAAAGCAAAATATGAAGGCTGGTTGATGGTTGAAGCCGAGCAAGACCCGCACAATACGAATCCCTTAAAAGATGCCCTTGTTGCCCGCAGTTATCTCCGCGAAGTGACCGGACTCTAGCAGACTAATCAATCTTGCTACTTTCTGCCTCATCGCAGAAAAAGCATCTCAAATCGATCGGAGTGCGGGGTGACTTCCTCGTTGAATTTACACCCGCACTACTGAATTGTTTCTCAAGTTTATAGGACTAATGAAATCATGTACCGCGACAAAGAAGAAATTCTAGAGATTTTTGAAGAAATCTATGCCCGCAATGTTCAATCGAAAGATGTTGAGGGCTATGCAAATATGTATGTAGAAGATGCCCTCTGGATGGCACCAGATGCCCGCGATCGCTACGGAATTCCCGACATTATTGAAGGGTTTATTGAGATGATTTCCAGCCAAGATATCCACCCAACTTTTACGGCTAGTGAAATTGAAATAATCGCCTATTTTGGTTATGTTATTGGCACATCTGAAGCCACAATTTATCCGCACAATGGCGGCGAGCCGAAAGTGAAAAAGTTTACTGCGATGTGGCTGATGAAAAAAGAGCAAGATTCCTGGAAAATTGCTCGACAAATGTGGAACGGTACGCCTCTACCAACTCCCTGAGACTGAAAAACAAAAAAAATTATCAAAATGGAAGAACAGATGTTAGGTTGCCCGGAGATTTATATTAGCTTCTTTATGTTTACAACGAATCTGAAACCTCACGACTCCGAGGCCAGAAAAGTTGCAATTCACCACATCAAAGCGCTAAAGAAATTTGGTTACAACGGCTTCGAGTTTCCCATCGCACCGGGAGCGCTTGAAGATGCTCCCCAAGAGATTGAAAATTATGCAAACCTGCGCCGGGAGATGGACGCGGCGGGATTGAACGAGGTTCGAGTTGCAACGAATGTCGGTGCGACTCCACAATTCGATCCGAGTTCTTCTAACCCCGCGCAACAACAAGAGGCTTTAACGTATTTAAAATCGCGGGTTGATATTACGGTAGCCCTCGGGGGGGAAATTTTGATGGGGCCGATTGTCGTGCCTTACGGTGCGTATCCGGTGACGGCTTCCGATTCCGATACACCTTTGTGGTCTGACAAGCTACAAGACGAACTTGCTATTCGCTATGCCAACGCGCAGCCCATCCTCAACGAGTTAGGGGAATATGCAGAACAGAAAAAGGTTAAATTAGCGATCGAACCCATCACTCATTGGGAAACGCCGGGACCGAATACTTTAGCGCAACTCATCGAGTTTTTGAAGGGGGTTCCGAGCAAACAAGTTGGCGTTGTTATCGATACCGCTCATGAAATTCTCGATGGTGCTGGGCCGGAAATTTTTCAACAACAGGTTAACTGGTTAGCGGAAGAGAATCGGCTGCATTACGTGCAAGTTTCGCCACCCGATCGCGGTGCAGTTCATACCAGTTGGATTCCTTGGCAAGCGTTACTTAAACCGATCGTTAAAGTGTACGACGGCCCGATCGCGATCGAGGTGTTCAATGCAATCCCAGAGTTTCAACCCTCTCTACGCCTCACCCGTCGCAAGTTCTGGATTCCCGGAGAAGATGCGGAAAATCAGTACCCCAGTGCCTACGACATCGCGCGAGACGCGATCGCGGTTACTCGCCAAGAATTAAATCGGTTAACTCCTAATCATAAAACAGCTTAGATATGGTAAACCTCAGCAAAAATATAACTAAGATTTCCGAAATTATTACCAGTTTTGACGAATTTGAACACGATACTTTACTGGCAGAAATTCAAGGAAATATCCTAAAATCTCACGGTCGCAACCATTCTGTTTATCTATTCTTAAAATTTTCAGACAAAGAAGCCGCAAAGCGATGGATAGGAAGGTTTGCTCACAAATATGTAACATCCGCCTTAGCTCAAGCCGAACAAGCAAAACAGTACCGTCAAAATCAAGCCGCAGAGGGTCAGATCTTTGCAAATTTCTTTTTAACGCGATCGGGTTATGAATTCTTAGGCTATCAAGGCGAACAAATCCCTCAAGACCAGCCTTTTTTGAACGGGATGAAGCATCCGGAGATTCAAAAAGCCCTCGGCGATGATGTCAATCAATGGGAGCCTAGTTATCAACAGGAAATTCACGCGTTTGTTCTACTCGCTGCCGATAAAATTTTAGGGCCGAGAACTGAAGATGCAAAGCACCTCGAGCGCAAGAACCCCGAACTGCTGCGCAAGCATCCCGTACTCCTGGCGCGAAAAGCCGCAAAACTCGAAAAGGAAATAGCTGGATTCGCCGAAGTCGTTCATAAAGAAATTGGCTACGTGCTAAGAAGTGACAAAACGGGAGAAGAAATCGAACATTTCGGCTTCCGCGATGGGGTAAGTCAACCGCTATTTTTTAAACGAGATATCGATCGCGCTAGAAAGCATAGCGATTTTTCCCAATGGGATCCCCGCGCCCCGCTGAACTTAGTCTTATTCAAAGACCCATTAGGGACAAAAGAAGAAAGTTACGGCAGTTTTTTCGTGTTCCGCAAGCTAGAACAAAACGTTAAAGCCTGGAATGAAGATATTAAACAGTTAGCCGAAAAACTCAAAGGGACGGGCGAACCTAACCCCGAACTTGCTGGTGCTTACACGATGGGGCGTTTCCAAGATGGGACACCAGTAATTGTTTCTGAAAAACCCCTTTACAGCGAGTCTGAAAAAGAAGAAGAAGAGGAAGATAATTTTAATTACTCACAGGATACTGAAGGCTTAAAATGTCCTTTTTTCGCCCACGCTCGCAAGGTTAATCCTCGGGGTGATACGGGTAATTTGGAACGGGAAAAAATGAATCGGATCGTGCGTCGCGGCATTAATTATGGCCCCCTCCCCAGTGAGGAACCCGAAACAGATGCAGGTCTACTTTTCTCTTGCTTTCAAGCCGATCTTTTAACGCAGTTCCATGTCATGCAAGAAAAGTGGGCAAATAACTGCGATTTTTACCGCCAGGGTTGTGGAACTGACCCGGTTGTTGGAGTCGAAAAGAAAGATGAAAACGGTCAATTATGTACTGAGACTTATCAATGGCCGAGCAAGTGGGGGGAACCTGAAAAAACTCAAGTCGATTTTATTCATTGGGTTTTAATGAAGGGTGGGGAATATTTTTTCGCCCCCAGCATGAGTTTCCTCAAATCTCTTGCACCCGCACCCAGCCGCAATATCATCTTTCGTGGGGTTCCCAAACAGGAAATTGAAGCAGCACAAGCCACAATCGCTGAACTTGAAAAGTGTCGGGAGACGAATTGTGGGATTGGACTTTGTGGCGACCCGCTCGAGCCGGATGAATTATTGACTTTCTTCTACCAACGAAATCTTCCTTTTAAGGCTTACCTCATTGAAGGGTTAGTTTTAGGAAGTGCTAGCGCTTACCAGCAAAATATTACGACTCTCGAGCAATATATCGAAGATTTGTGCAATCAAGAAATTGAAGCGAGCGAATATAAAATTGCCGAACTCGAAGAATATAAGGAGTTGTATTGGGCAATTGGTCTGCAAGGAGATACGTTAGAACCGGACGATTTTGTTAACTTTTTTGGCGAGCGAGATCTACCCTTTCAGTTTTTTGTGCGAGGCGAAAATGTTTTGTTGGGCGATGAATCTGCCTACGACCAGAATATCAAAATATTGATTGAATACATTCATTCTCTCGAGCGATCGATTTAATGGCAAAAAATGGAGCGAGCAAGGGTTGTTAAACGCTCCATTCGCATTCACAATCCGTTATCAAAAAAAGTGCTATGTTTCCCACTCAACCGCTCGTGAAATCAAAAATTGTCTCAGTTTTTGTGGTTTTTATCTTAACACTTGCGATCGCCTTCTGGGGATGGAAACCCGCGATCGCAGATTCCCTCCCCAATTCCCCAGAAGTGAAGGGCGCGTGGGAAAGTATTCCCCTAGCAGCCCCAAAAGACCGGATGCAATCGGTACATACCATCCTACTTCCGAACGGGAAAGTTCTGAGCGTTAACGGTAGCAGCTTTCGCAATACCCTCACCGAAAACGAAGATGGAACCAAAACCTTCGTTGAAGGCGTTGGCGTGGGCGAATACAGCGCAATTGATAACACTTCTCTGTTCGATCCCGAAACTCAAAAATTCGAGCGCATTCCTTCGCCTCCTGCCATCCAATATAATGAGAGCAATGACTTATTTTGTGCCGGTCATTTGCAACTTGCTGATGGTAATGTTTTATTCGTCAGCGGTACGGGACGATATTATCCCGGCGGGCGCTTTACGGGTTCCAGACAACTCAACCTTTACAACTGGCAAACCGGTAAATGGACGGCGCTCGGTCAACTCAAAGAGGGTCGTTGGTATCCCACTTTAGTATCTCTCGCCGATGGTAAAGTTGTGATTTTTTCGGGTCTTAAAATTAACGCACCCAATCAACTTAACCCTAGCATTGAAATCTACGACCCCAAAACCCAAAAAATTCATTATATCGATCTAACTAAAATTGACGATAGTCCTTTTAACACCTATGTAGAAGGTGCCGATGGTTACGACACGATTGACTTATATCCTCGCGTTTTCCCCACAGCAGATGGGAGACTGTTAATTACAGGAGATGAGGCAGGAATTGGTAATGTTTTAGTCCAGAGTAAGAGCAAAAAAAGTTATTTAATGTCTGTCCATGAAGAGGCGACAGGAGCATTATCGGTCAGCTTTGAAGTGGGGCCGGAACGATTTGAAACCTCAAAAGCTTACGGAACGGCGATTCAAGTTCCTAACTCAGAAGATGTCCTCTTAATCGCTGGGATGATTGGGACGAACGATATTAACTTTGGACGCGGTGGAAAAACCGATAATTATCCCGGCGCTAAAATCGCTTCAAGTTTGCAGCGTTGGGTTCCTTCCGAACGAAGCGGAAAAAAGAATGGTGAATGGAAAACGGTCGAGAAGTTTTTCGATAAACCGCGTGCCAATGTCGAAGCGGTAATTTTGCCCGATAAAGAAATTTTAGTGCTGAACGGCGGCGAATATCCGGAGTACAAACCCATTTACGAACCGCTACTGATGACTCCGAATTCGCAAGTTCCGGGCGGTTACAGCACTCAATCGATGAATCCAGCTAAACTGCCGCGATTATATCATAATGGTGCGATTTTATTGCCGGATGCGCGCGTTTTATCGATTGGAGGAAATGGCAACCGAGCAACATTGGAAAAGGATGGAACGATTCGGGTAGATATCGGTCGCGATGCGAAGAATAATTTCATATTAGCGAAGTTAAACGATAAGTCTGGTAATCCGAAAGAATTCACGATTGAAGAGTATTACAAGTCTCCTCAAAGTTATTTCTCTCCAGACGATAAAGAACAACCTTTTGTACCGGCAGAAATTTGGCAAGCAGAGATATTTAGCCCGCCTTATTTATTCAAACCCGGAGCGAGACCTGAAATTGCTAAAGCACCGAGTAGCCTTAAATACGGTCAGTCGGATAAGGTATTGGTTAAAGATGCAACCCAGAACGGTTCTTTAGTTTTGGTTAAGCTCGGAGCGGAAACTCATTCCTTTGATTTCGGACAGCGTTTAGTTGAGTTACCGATCGCGAATGTTGCGTTAGGCGAGCCGTCAGAAATTGACTTTAAAGCCCCTACGAATGCCAATCTTTACCCGCCGGGATATTACATGATGTTCTACCTCAACGAGGTTGGCAAACCTTCCCATTCCAAAATGGTGAAACTCGAAGCAGCGTAAAATTTTTACTGGAGATAGAAGGAGTTAAAAAGTATGAGTTTAACGGAAGAAGATTTACGCGCTTTACCGGGAGATGGAGAAGGAATCGACCCCGATAATCCCGGTAAATACGCCCCATTGCTGGAAGATTTGCAGGGAAATATCCTGAACTCGCATGGCAGAAATTACAGCGTTTATTTGTTGTTGCAGTTTAAGCCAGAGCGAGTTGCTGAGGTTAAGCAATGGATTAAAAAATTTAGCATCGATTTCATTAAATCTGCGAAACAACAGGCAGAAAATGCGCGGCGATTTCGGGAAGAGGGGATTGATGGAGGCGTTTTTGGTAACTTCTTTTTATCGCGGAAGGGGTACGAGTTTTTAGGCATTTCTCCGGCAAAAATTCCCGGCGATCGCCCGTTTCGGTTTGGGATGAAGAATTCCGCGATCGCGGCATCTTTAGGCGATCCGAAGGTAGACACCTGGGAAACCGGCTATCAGGGCGATATTCATGCCTTAGTTGTCATGGCCGATGACGATCTCGTCTGTTTATTGCAAACCGTTAACAGAACCGTTCAATCGCTGCGGCAAGCGTCAGAAATTCTTAACCGGGAAGACGGCTTTATTCTCAAAAATGCTCGCGGACAAATTGTCGAACACTTTGGCTTTGTTGATAATATCAGTCAGCCCTTATTTATGAAGCGAGAAATTGCCATCGCTAAGGAGAAAGGCAGCGATTTCAGTAAATGGGATTCTCGGGCTTCTTTGGATTTAATTTTAACTAAAGATCCCAACGGTAAAACGGAAGATAGCTATGGCAGTTATTTGGTTTTTCGCAAACTCGAACAAAACGTCAAAGGATTTCGCGAAGACCAGCGACAGTTAGCTGAAAAGTTAGGCATCAATGAAGATTTAGCGGGCGCGCTAGCGGTCGGTCGCTTCTTTGATGGAACGCCTGTTACAGTCCAGGATCGCCCCGTATACGCGAATCCGATCCGATCGCTGGATACAATGAACGCCTTTGATTATAGCGATGATATGCAGGGTTCTCGGTGTCCGTTCCACGCCCACGTTCGTAAATGCAACCCGCGCGGGGACACCGGACGCATCGAATCTTCCGTGAGTTACGAAGAATCGCTCGCAATGGAGCGCGGACACCGTATCATACGTCGTGGCGTTAGTTTTGGGGACAACGATCTGACTCAAGAACCCGAATCCGGCTCGGGAATGCTTTTTTTGTGCTTTCAAGCCGATCTTGAAAATCAGTTTAATTTTATGCAAGCTTCTTGGGCGAATCAGAAGAATTTCCCCAAAATCAATGTGGGACCCGACCCACTGATCGGTCAACCTCAAGGAACTCAAAAATGGCCGAAAAAGTCGGGGGAAAACGATGTTGAAGAACATAATTTTAGTCTTTGGGTAACAATGAAAGGGGGCGAGTATTTTTTTGCTCCAAGTTTGAGTTTTCTGCTCAATTTGTAATTTAAATAATCGCCCAAACTTATTGTTTTTTTTAACAAACTAGGGGGAGTTATTAAGTTCAATGAAAAAAATAAGTTTCGCTCGAAATCAGGTTTTATTGCTAGGTTTTATCCTCCTGTTTTTAGGATGGGAACTGGCAATTCCGTCAAAGGTTTACGCTCAAACCGAAACGCTGACAGAACCCACTCAAATTACGGTGGTGGGGATGCGCGGCACGGTGGTGACTCGCAATCTCTTTTTAAGAACGGCAACCCCAATTACTAAGTTGGATTTAATTCCTTTGGATCTCAATCGGGGCGATGGCGGTTCGGTTTTTCCGGCGCAAGCGATCGCGCTAGAGAATATCTCTCGGGATGAAACCAAACCGAATGCGATCGCGGCCCGCTTGAAGTTCAATCTTCAGCAAACAAGCAGCGGTGAATTCACAGGAAAGTTGAGACTCAGCTATGAAAATGGGGAGGAGGCAATTCCCGTCACAATTAAAGTCAAAGATCCTTGGTTTTTACCCTTATTAATCCTCGTACTCGGGACGATATTAGGAGTCAGCGTTTCTATGTACCGCTCTCAAGGAAGACCGCGCGATGAAATTTTAGTGCGAGTCAGTCAGCTTCGCGCTCAAATGCAAGAAGATGCAGAATTTGCGGAGTTTAAAAGCTTTAAGTCGCGGTTAGATTCGTTCTTAGTTGATGTCAGAATGGCGCTTCAAGGCGAGCGGTGGGAGGACGCACAAAATACGCTGGCACAAGCCGAGTTAGTGAGTAATAAATGGATTAAAGGTCGCGAGGATTGGTCAGCCCAACTCGATTATTACAAGAAAATCGAGCAACGGTTAGACGGTTTGGATGAAAATCTGCCTTTCGTGCAAGGTGTGGCGCGCGGGCTGGAAGATGCGATGCGAGATGCGCCCGATTTAGAGAGTCCGGTAAAATTGCGCGATCGCTTGCAAGAGATTGCCGAACAAGTGAATGTTTATCTCCCCTTGCAAACTCAGTTGAAAGAATTGTTGGATTTAAGCACTCAGTTATCGGAAGAGTCAGCCCAATCTTGGCAGCCTAAAATCCAAAGTTTACAAAAACAGATCGTCAACTTGAAACCCGCAGATTTAGCCCAATCCGCAGCCTTGGAAGCGGAATTAGAAACAGCGATCGCGGAGATCGCAGAACAGATTGCTCGGCAAACCGATTCCCTTTCCTTCGGAATCAATGATATGGAAGACCCCAGAAAAGGAAGTCAATTTCGCAGTGCGGTTGTTAATCTGCTCGCGCCTGCCCCCTCAACTCGCACTCTCAGTTGGGAGGAACAAGCTTCGGGCGCAAATAAACGCTTGCAGATCTTTACCGTCACTAGCTATGTCATCGCGATCGCATTTTTAGCCGGAGCCGGATTCAGCCAACTTTATATCGACAAACCCACCTTTGGCGATAACCCCTGGAAGGATTATTTTGCCCTCTTAGCTTGGGGTTTCGGCGCAGAAGCAACCCGAGATGCTGTCACCAAAGTCGTCCAAGGATGGGGTTTGCCGGGATTAAAGTAATGCCAACTTCCCGCTAAATATTAATGCTTTGCGGGATTCTGGAAGGCAGCAAGAACGGATAAGGAAACTGACGGGAAGCGTTTCGCTTCTTTATCTCCTCTTCCGCCTCGTGGAGTTGGGTTTTAAAAACGTCTAACGCAGGTTTGACCTTTTCATCCTGAAAATATCCTTTTTCATACTGACCGAGTTGGGTGTAGTAAATCGAACCCAGCAAATAAGTAACCCCGATTTGAGTCATCGCTTGCTCTAACGGCGGTAGCACGCTCGCGAGATCGCCAATCGGGGTGTCGCGGGTGGGCGAGGGAGCGTAAGCGGCAAGCGGAAACGCTGGCGCATAACTCATCAGTTCGTTCTGAGGAAAGTTAACGGCGGCGTGTTGGGCGCTAGCGATGAAGATGACGGTGGAAACAGCCTCAATTAAATAATCTAAGGTTTTTATCGCACCCGAGGCATCTTCCCCAAACTGCTCGAGTCTGCCCCCAGCGGGAGAAACTAACTCCTCCGCCCATGCTTGCAAAGCGCTATCCCCGACAATCTGCTCGTTATTTGGGTAATAAATTTTGAGATAGGCGTTAACCCAGGTCTGAATCGCATTCCAAATCAGCAGTCCATCATCCCGATAGGGGTACTCCGGCAATTTTTCGCGATCGCTAACTTGCCGTTTTTCTAAAGTTTTGGGGAAGGCAATCTCATTGAAGTTCAAGAGGCACGCTTTAGCACCTTCAATAGCCAGTTTGCGATCGTCTTGAATGGTTGCCGCCAGGAGAATATCAACTTTTCCTTCATCGGCAATTAGCATTTTATGCGCGCCGTAGTTGATTAAGATCGTTCCTTGCAAGTGAGGCGCAAGTAAGATTCTTAAAGGGTGATTGCGAGGCAGCTTGCGCTTGGTTGCGATCGCGAAAGGTTCGATAACTAAGTGAGTTTGACCGAGGTGAGAAACCAGTTCGTGGTAATTGGCATCCGCCATTTGCACGATGCTCTTTGCTACTGCCCAGCTTTCGCCGCTTAAGGGCGTAAATAGCGATGAATTTCCATCGGTTGAGTCGGAAGGCGGTAAAAATTGAATGGCGACTGGAACTAAGGAACGGGAGGAATGACCCGTTGGAGGAACGGCAAATAAGGTCAAGGGCGCGCCAACATATTTAGACTTATTGGAGGAGTTGGGGTAAGTCCCATTTTTCATATCTCGCAGCTTGGAATAATCTGCCTTATAAAGGCGACCTTCCTGGGCTGCAACTTCCAAGGAATCTGAAGTCTGAATAATTCGCTCGTACTCGCCCTCTTTTAACTGTTCTTTCACAACCTTTAAAAATGCGTCTTCTGCCGAGACTCGTTCGAGCATGATGGGGTTGGGGCCAGCAAGTCGCATATAAGCAAAGATTGAGTCTTCTTGGAACCGTGAACTTAGCTCCGGCACGGGAATTGTGCTAAATAATCGGTTATAATCTTCTAAGTTGAACTCAGCGACAGAACTTCCGATTCCAAAGCTCACTTCCTCCGAATCAGTATCCGATTCTCCTTCTATTTCCGCTAGTTTTGCATTCGCCCTGATTATTTCTTTGAAATCAGACTCTACTGCTTCTAAATTTTCAGGCTCTGCGTCTGAAGATATATCAAAAGAAACATCCGAGGATGTTGGAGTAGAGACCTCAGAGGCAATCCGAGCGTCGATTTCTCGAAGTTCGCTTTCAATCTCAGAGTTTGCAATTTCGTCGGAATGATCGGTCGTACCGAAGGAAACTTCAGATCGATCTGTTGCCGCAATCCGTTCTACAATATCTTTGGTCAAAGAAGCTAGCTTTGCCGTGGCGCGTTGAAGGTCTTCTGGGCTATCGGCTGCTTTAATCTCTTGTTCTAAAGCTTCGAGATGTTGAACTTGTAATTCAACTGGCGAAGGTGGTACTTTTTCTACAGCGTTAACATCAAAAGATAGGCTTTCTAACAAAAATTTTGGTTTATACAAAATTTTATTAAGCGAGAAAATCGTTATCGATTTGAGAACGAGCAGTAGCCATTTTAAGGTCGGAAGCTCTTCGTTAGGGAGCTTGATATTTTCAATCAGTGGAGTGCTTAAAGGCGGCCCAGTCATGGCAAGGCTGGGGACATAATCGTAACAATACTGGTATTCTTTCGCATCAGATTGAGGTTCTTTATGCTTCCTGAGTTTATAGAGTTTATAGATAGAAATTAATATTTTATAGATATCTTGGGGATTTAAAGAAGCCTTTTTTTGTGAAGACGATTCAGTCATATCTTCTATTGCTTTTTCAGAAAACTACTGCCTCAAGGTTACTTTTTGAGGAGAGAGATGTCAAGAGAAAATAGTCGGAAAAAGCAAAATCAAAGTTAAACTCTATTGGAATATTTTTTCTTAAAATAAAAATAATTGTAAATTTTTGTTTCATAATACTACAATCTTTTCAATTATAGGAGAGAAAAAGTGTCATACTCTTGACGCTATCTAGTTCCGATATGCTAGATTGCTGTGACTTAGATACCCAGAATTTGTATGCCAATTGAAACCGTACCGGGGACTTCATTAAAATACTACCTGATTGCGTTTGATAAACACGGCAACGAACGCAACGAGCAAGATGGGAAGAAATTGAGCGAAAAAATCTTAGCAGTGTTGGCTGAGGAGCCGATTTCAGATGTGTTCGTCATTAGCCACGGCTGGCTGGGCGACGTTCCGGCGGCTAAGAATCAATACAACGCTTGGATTGGTGCGATGGCCAAGCAAACGGCAGATCTCGAAAAAATCGACCAGGCGCGATCGGGATTTCGCCCCTTGTATATTGGGTTGCATTGGCCGAGCAAACCTTGGGGCGATGAAGAGTTAACCGAGACAACCGTATCATTCGATGCGAACGAGGAAGATCCGGTCGATCGCCTCATTGATGAATATGCCGATCGCATCGCCGATACTGAATCCTCGCGACAAGCGCTGCAAACCATTCTCCGAGCCGCGCAAGAGGACAGCAGCCCAGACTCTCTACCCCCAGAAGTCTTAAGTGCCTATGAAGACTTAAATCGAGAAGCCGATTTAGGCAGTGAAGGCGAAGCTGGAGCGCCCGGTTCGGACTGGGAAGGTTTCGATCCCGAAGGAATTTATCAAACCAGTCAAGAAGAACAAGAAGAAGTCAGCTTTAGCATCGGCAGTGATTCGCCTTTAAACAAAGTGCTAGAGCCCCTGCGCGTCCTGTCCTACTGGAAGATGAAAGAACGCGCTCGTCAAATCGGCGAGAATGCGGGTTTTAAACTCTTAACAACCTTGCAAGAGAATGCAGCAGAAACAGTACGATTTCACCTCATCGGTCACAGTTTTGGCTGTATCGTTGTTTCTTCAACCTTAAACGGGCCGAAAGGAACGGGCGTTTTAGTACGTCCGGTCGATTCGCTGTGCTTGTTACAAGGAGCCGTTTCGCTCTGGTCTTACTGCGAGAAGATTGCTTACGAGCGCGATCGCCCCGGCTACTTTCACCCCATTATCAAACAAGGGAAAGTCAAAGGCCCCATCGTCGTCACCCACTCCCAGTACGATTACGCCGTCGGTAAAATGTACCCCCTCGCCGGAAAAGTTTCCCTCAGCAGCGTAGACTTTGCACCGGGCAGCTTGCCGAAATACGGCGGCATTGGCAGCTTTGGCATCGGCGGCGACGACCTCGGCACCACAGAAATGAAGATGCTCCCCCGCGATGCAACCTACAATTTCCAACCCGGAAAAATCTACAACCTGGAGAGCAGCCAATTCATTTGCGACGTAGAACAGGGAGGGCGCAGTAGCGGCGCTCATAGCGATATCGCCAAACCAGAAGTCGCTCACGCTTTGTGGGCCGCCGCTTGCACCGTTTAACTCACACCCGCTCTTTAACCCGTTTCTAACCGTAGAGATGTTCAATTGAACCTCCCTATCTCATCTGTTATTTCCGCCCGGTCAAACAACACCGTTACAACCCTTCTGACACAATCGCTAGGAAATTTAGAACGATGAACGAAGAAGATCTACTATTTTTCAATGGCATTAATGGCGCGAGCGGCGATTATTTGCTCCCACCCATGAGCGTCGAGCAAGTCTCCAGAATCGCTCAGGGCGAAGAATTTACGCCCGAACAACTCCAAGAGTTCGATGAAAAAATTAATCCACAAGACCATTTCGCCCCAATGGAAGGGGTAGATGCTAAAGACATTGCACAAACGGGTTGGGGAGTCATTTTTGCCTTCGATGCCAACCCCGCAATCCGCGAAGCCCTCAGCGAACTCCTCGACCATCGCAAAAAACAAGCCACCCAAAACCACGAACATTTCTACAAAGAATACACAGGTCCCCAAGGCTATCGTTACAACAAAGCCAAGAATCAGTACGAGTCGAAACGAGACTTCCTCGCGCGTCAGGGTGCAAGTTCCGGGCCTGCCGACCCGGATAAAGTGCCATACTACCTAATGATTGTCGGCGACCCTACCACCATTCCCTATCGCTTTCAGTCCCAACTCAGCGTTCAGTATGCCGTCGGTCGAATTCACTTCGATACGCTCCAAGAATACGCGCAGTACGCTCACAGCGTCGTTGCAGCAGAAACGGAAGATTTAGCGCTCTCGCCCACCGCCACCTTTTTCGGTGTGTGCAATCCCGGCGATGCAGCCACAAATCTCAGCACCCAAGATTTGATTCTGCCCTTATCGGAATGGGTGACGAAGGAGCATTCCGACTGGGAAGTGAAAACTATCATTAAAGAGGAAGCCACCAAAGCTCGTTTGGGGCAGGTTCTCGGCGGCAGCGAAACGCCGAGCTTGCTATTTACCGGCAGCCACGGGATGGGTTTTCCAAATGGCGACCCGCGTCAGTTAGCCCATCAAGGCGCGCTTTTGTGCCAAGATTGGCCGGGACGAGAATGGGGACGACAACCCATCCCGGAAAGTTTTTATTTTTCGGGGGACGATATCGGGGAAGATTCGCGCTTGCTAGGGCTGATTGCCTTCCACTTTGCCTGTTATGGGGCGGGTTGCCCGCAATACGACGAGTTCGACGGTCACAAAAAAACTCCCGGTCAGCGCCCAGAAATCGCGCCCTACTCGTTTCTCGCCCGTTTACCGCAAAAACTGCTTAGCCACCCGAAAGGAGGCGCTCTAGCGGTTATCGGTCATATCGATCGCGCCTGGGGCTGTTCTTTCTCTTCCTCGGCGATTCGCGGAACCAATGTCGAAAAACGGCAAATCGCTGTTTTCCAAAGCAGCGTCAAGCGTTTGCTCGAAGGTCATCCTGTCGGCTCGGCAGTGGAGTATTTCGACGAGCGCTATGCAGAAATTTCCTCGGATCTCAGCGGGATGCTTGAAGATATTAACTTCGGCGAACCGGCCAACAACACCGTATTAAGCGGGTTGTGGACGGAGAATAACGATGCGCGCAACTATGCGATTATCGGCGATCCGGCTGTGCGGCTGAAGGTTAGTCAGAAGGGTAGCACCGCAGAGCGCGCCACAATTGACACCGTGCATCTAGCTGGCGACCTCGGACAACAGCAAGCAGCAACCACTGGGGAGGCGGCAGCAGCGGCGGCGGAAATCAAGGCAGCGCAGACGCAGCTAACTTCATCATTAGATGCTTTTGTCAATACCTTGCAAAAGGCTCCGCCGGAGAGTACCGCTAACCTGCAAGGGGCGTTGGAACAAGCGATCGCGCTATCGAATACGTTGAAAGGAGTTTAAAACTTGAAGGTAGGGACGCTGTATGCAACATCCCTACCCTCTAAAACGGATTAGATTGCGAATCTAATCCGTTTTTGTAACGTTGTCCATTATCGATTCTCAATTGTCAATTATTCACTCAAAGCCCTACTTCTGACTTGCATCCTCGCTCGGAGAAATGCCATCGCAAATCTCGCGCTCCTTATCCGGGAGTCCGTTATTAGGATTTTTCAGGTAATCGCGCAGCCAGTTACAGTTCATGGCCATCAGTTCGTCCATTCCTTTAATTCTCCACACATGGTCGATGCCATCCTCTCCATAAGTTAAAACTAGCTCGCCATCATAACTCAAGTAGGGATAGTCTTGAGGGGTATCGGCATCAAAGACTGTCAACTCCTGACCAGAAGTCTTCCAGATTGCAACACTGCCGTCCGAGCGTGCTACTGCTAACAAATCCCCCTTTAAGTCATAGCTTCCCTTACTGTTCTGATTGGATGACTCTGCTTCATTTTTCTGTTTGGAAACATCCAACTGTTTGCCTTTGGTATCCCACAAACGATGAGTCCCTTCTGAGTCGGTCGTTATGACCAATTTGCCATCCCCACTGAAGGTAGCATATTCAGTGTTCCGATCCCCTCGGAGGACGCTCAAAAGCTTACCAGAAGCGTCCCAAAGGAAAGTAGCGCTATCGTCTGTTCCGTAAGTGAGAATGAGTTTGCTATCCGGGCTGAACGCTGCTTTTACTTCACCTTTATGCCCTTCCAGAATTTGCAACTGCTGACCCGAACTACTCCACAGGTGGGCAGTCCCATCTCCCCCCAGCGTAATGACACGCTTACCATCAGGACTAAATTGGGCATGGACTTTGCCTTGATGCCCTTTAAGAACGGCTAACAGCTTGCCAGAATTGCTCCAAAGATGGGCATTCCCTCTCTGTCCGAAAGTAACGATGCGTTCCCCATCCGGACTAAACAGACCTGTAGTCTCGCCTCGATCTCCTCTCAGAATCGCTAACTGCTTGCCAGAACTATCCCATAAAAGAGCGCTGTCTTTAGTAAACGTGAGGATGCGCTTGCTATCTTTACTAAATGGGGTCGGGGTCGAGGTCGAGTCTAATAAATACTCTGGATTTAAGACTTCTCCATTGGGCTTTCCTTCTAAAACAGCTAACTGTTTGCCAGAACTATCCCATAGAACCGTCATGTTGCCCCCAAAGGTCAAAACTCGCTGGCTGTCTGGACTAAAGTCACCCCAAACTACGCCTTCATGCCCTTCAAGAACAGCTAGCGGTTTGCCGGAACTCTCCCATAAATGAGCAATACCCTTGTCTTTCCAACTGAGAACGAGCTTGCTATCTCGACTAAATCTACCAAAAGCTTTCCTTAAGTTGTAACGGACTTTGGCATTACGAGTGTCTTCGAGAAGGGTTAACAACGTACCCGCACTATTCCACAAGTTGAGAGAATCTCCTTGTCTAAACGTGAGAATTAGTTGACTGTCATCGCTAAACATACCCCATTCCTTATATTGTTCGCCTTCACCCTCAGATTCCCTCCCCGACTCCACGGGTTGAAACTCTCCGAGAGTCGCTAACAGTTGACCGGAGGATTTCCACAAGCGGTGAACATCCTTCTCTCCCACTGTGAGAATCAGTTTGCCATCTTTACTCAACCAACTGGATAACCATCCCGTTCCCTTGAAAACGGTATACTGCTTACCTGTGCTATCCCAAAGACGAATCTTTTCATCTTCCCCCGCTGTTGCTAAAAACTTCCCGTCAGGACTCGCCGCAATTTGTTTCTGAATGCTCGGCATTCTCAGGGTGCGTAACAGCTTGCCTTTTGTATCCCACACGCGAATGCGTTCGTCATTACCAGCCGTGAAGAGATTGCCTCCTTCTAGGAATCCGACTTGATAAACATCGCCCTTATGCTGTGTTTTGTTATCATCTGCCCCCAGTCTAGCCCCTTCAAATTTATCTTTTACCGGTGTGTTATTGCCTTCAATCGTATTATTTCCTCCAAGTTGGTTATCTTTAACAAGAGCCTGTGGCTCGTTATTTTCCAGATTGGGTTTATCGATTTCAGCCGTTTCCATCAAAATGCCTTGATTATCTTGCCCGCCCGTAACGAGATATTTACTATCTGGACTAAAGGCAACGCTATTGACTCTACCTTGATGAACTTCATGTTCAGTCGGTCGTTTGCTAGCAAGATTCAAGACAACGATGTTTTTGTCGCCGGTAGCCGCGACTAAATATTTGTTATCCGGGCTGAAAGCGAAGCTGTGGATTCCGATACCTTTGTTAGAAGTTTTAGAATTATCGCGCCGTCTGCAATAAATTTTTGTGCCGTTAATCGACCAAAGACAGAAACCATATTTGACCGAGCGGGCAGCGACGAACTGACCATTTGGACTCAGGAGCGCACTGTCAACATTTCCAGGAAGCCCTTTAAAGACTTGATTGAGTTTGATAACAGACTCATTATTTTGCTGGTCTTTTGTCTGTCGCCATAGGCAAACCATCCCCTTGTCTCCGGCAGTAACTAAATTCTGGTTGTTACTGCCGAACGCTACACTATTAAATTGGTCAAGATCGCAGCGAGGTTTGCTATTATCTGAATCAAACTCAGCCTTAATAATTGTTTTGTCATCAATATCCCCGATAATAAGCGCAGGCTTTTGTTGAGAAGAACTATTGCTTCCGGCTACAGCAAGGAACTTACTGTCCGGGCTAAAGGCAATGCTGTTAATCTGGAGTGGGGCTGGAACCTCCTGCAAAATCTCTCCTGAAGTATCCCAGAGAACAATCGACGATGGCAAAGCCGGATCTCCGCTCCCACCGCTGCTCGCTAGCATCTTTCCATCCCGACTAAAGACGAGATTTTGGATGACTTTTTGCTGGCTTTGGAAACGATTCACAAGCTGCCCCGCATACGCTGTGCGGCTCAGTATCCCCGTAACTCGCTCTTCTAAGTCTTCGTCCTTCCATATGGCCAGCAATTTAGCATCTTTGAAAGCTTTAGCTGCCTGTAAGCTCGCCATTTTAGCGTTTAGAGCTCGATTTGCCGTGAAGCTGGCATCAGCAGAGCCGATTAAAGCATCGGTTTGATGGATTTCTGCTTGGCGCGCCTCATATCCAGCGAGGATAGCAAATCCGGTCGAAACAATGGTTCCAATAGTGGCAAGGAGAAGTTTCCGCTTTAAGAGTCGTTTCTCTTTTAAGCGCCGATGCTCTCGCAACGCCACAGACGCTTCGATATAGTCTTTCTCGTCTTGGTTGAGGGCGAGGGTAGAACTGAGCAACAATTTTTCCGCGATCGCTAAGCGCCCTTCCTGAGAGATGAGATAATCGTCGCGATCGCGTTTGCCCTCGTTGGCTTTCCATTGTTCGGCAGCATCGTGGATTTCGTTTCGCAGTTGCAAATCGCTGCGGTTCTCGTTCAACCACGTTTGTAAAGTCGGCCAGTTGCGGATTAAGGCTTCGTGGGTCACTTCCACTTCTTCTTTGCCCGTAACGCTGTTAATCGAAGTCACGACGAGCCTTGCGCCTTCCCCTGCGAGCTTCTGCACTAACTTTTTGGTTTCTGCCGCAGTCTTGCCTGTCGGCACTAAGTCTTCTAACTCTACGCGCTGGCGGGTATCCCGTCGCCGCTCTCCGTCTGTCGCCTTAGCATCCAGGCGAGTTAAGCGCAAAAAGATATTCTGGAACTGCTCTCTTTCAGCAACCGACAAGTCCTCGTAGAAGCGATCTGCTGTTTTCGCGATCGCCTGTTCCACTCTCCCAATCGCTTGATACTCTTCGGCGCACAACCACCGCCCCCGCCGTCGCTGCCACAGTTCTTGCAGCGCATATTGCAGCAGCGGCATCGCGCCCGGTTCCCCCTGCACGTCATCGAAAATCTCGTGGCTCAAGCCGCTTTCAAACGCCAAACCGCCTTCATTTGCCTGCATTGTCATAGCAGAAACGAGTTCGGAGGGTTCCATTGGCCCCACCAATTTCTGTTGGGCTTCAATGCGCTTTCTCAGTTCGGGATAAAACGTACATTCTCCCAAAAAGTCGGCTCGGATCGTAATAATAACTTTCCGTTGTTCTGCTAAATTCAATAACGTTGCAATAAACTCTTTACGCTCTTCCTCTTTTTCACAAAGGGTAAAAATTTCCTCAAATTGATCGATAACCAGCAACAAATACCGATCGATATCCTTAAGGAATTTCTCCAGCTTGGGGAGCGGAGCGCTGCCCGGTTTCATAATATAAGCCTTCTTCAGTCTTACATCTTCTTTTTCCAATTGCGGAATTAATCCCGCCAAAACAACTGAAGATTTTCCACTCCCCGAAGGCCCAAGGACAGCTAAGAAATTATCTTTTTCGAGTTGCTTTTTTAAGTCCTTAATCAGTTCGTCGCGCCCAAAGAAAAATTTGTGGTATTGGGCATCGGCGAAGGAAGATAAACCCGGAAAAGGACATTCGGCAATGTAAAAAGGCGGCTCTTTCCCTAATGCCAGAGCATCGAAACTAATCTCGAGAACTTGCTGACAGAGATTGTTGAGTTCGACTAAAGCATCGTGACGCTCTTCTCGGGCGCTAGCTAATTCAGAACCTCGGGTATTTTTGAGCGTTTTAACCTGAGTCTCGACATTTTTCTGGAGAATAGAGGCATTCGGGGCGCGTTCTTGCAGGAGTTGTTCGAGTTTTTCAATCGCCTCTTCGATTTCGAGGTCGCTCAGTTCCCGCTCGTTCAAGTTATCCGTAAACAGAGGCCGTCCGCCCAAGCGACTGAACAGGGCGGGAACGGTGACATCGTGGCGCGCTCCCAATCCGGCGGTGGCTTCTTGCAAGGCTGTATCGACTTCGCCGGATTCTCGCAAGCGTCGGTAAAAGTTGCGCCCCAAGGTCAAACCCGTTTCGATGCTGACTTTGCGAGTCATAGCGACGACGGCGGGCATTCCCAGGTTTCTGACTAAGCGCTGGGCGAGGCCGCCCAATGCGCCTTCGGCTCTGGGATCTGCGCTTTCGCAGGTACAAAGGAAGGCAAAGTGGGGCAAACTTTTTTGTGCGTTGCCGATATTTTTCAGTTCTCCGATTAAGTTCTCAGCGGTGACAATGGAGACTTGATTGTCGGCTTGCGCCCAATACAGGGCAGTATCGCCATCTTTGAGCAGCATCCCGTGGGAGATGATGTGCAGCAGGGTGTAGGGTTTTTTGGTGTTGGTGAGTTGCTTGGAGAGTTCGATCAGGGTTGGCGGCCCGATCGCGCCGGTGATATCGTTGGCGAGAATGTCGTAAGGGATATCGCCTAGGGATTCGACAATGCCCGAGATTGCAGCTTTAACATTGAAGGGTGCGAGTTGAAACTTGCCGATATTGGAAGGACTGGCAACGATAATCAAAGCGCGCAAATCGCGTCGTCCGATGGTGGGAAAGCGGCGATCGATGATGGTGGGGATATACATCGAAAACGGCACGCGCTGGTTTCGAGCGAGGAGTTGCCATTCGCTGTCGCTATCGAGGGGAGCGCAGAGTCTTTCCCAATGCAAGGTTTTAATTGAGTCGTTTTCGGCGACTTCAATCGAGAGCAAAATTCGCAGGCGGCGATCGCCATCGCTCATGGAGAGGGCGCGCATCAGGGTTTTTTGGACATCTCCTTTAAAAAGGGCTTTTCCTAAGAGGATGCCGTATTGCTTTTCGTTTTCCTGGAAGGCAGTGAGTTGATTGCGATCGCTCTCGCCCAGTTCGAGGGTTTCTTGAACGTGGGTATTGAGTCCGTCGGGTTGTCGGCATCTGACCACAATCGGCCAGCGACCCGCGCCGGGAGATAATTCGCTTTGGATGGTAATCTCAAACTCAAAAGTATTCATTGGGTAGGGGATTGTAGGGTTGAAAACTTAGGTGGAAATCTGGGGTTAAAATCGAGTTTTAGAGCGCCGCAATTTTGCCCGCTCATTTCAGCTTGAGGACATCTATATTTTGGGTTGAATGACCGATCGGAGGAACTCCATTGCAGAGCGCGCGATCGTCTGAGTTATTAGTCTTGTTCAGGTAATCGCGTACTTTCTGACAGTTCATCGCAATGAGTTTGTCCAAGTCTCGTTCGATTTGATAAATATTTACTCTCTGCTCCTCTTTATTCTTTTCGACACTAATGAGTTGTTTACCATCTTGACTGAAGCCGATGTCTGGAACAGAGTCCTGATGGGTTTGAACCTCGAACAATTTGACCAGCTTTCCAGCGGGAGCGTTGCGTAACTGCGCGACGGGGCTGCCGCGATTACTCCATACCTGAATCGAGCCATCGTAGGTTCCTGTAGCGAGGAGATCGTCGTTCGGACTAAGGGCAATTCCCTCGATCCTACTCTTCTGTTTGGCAAGCTCTTTGTTTAACAGGCTGCCTCGATAGTCCCACAACTGGAGCGTGCCATCCTCGCTCCCAGTGACGAGGAACTGACTATCGGGACTGAAGGCAACGCCAGTCGCTTTTACTTTCAATTTGGTTAACGATTGACCTAGAGTCCTCCCCAGCCAGAAGCTGTCCTCATTTCCAATAACAGCTAAATACTGACAATCAGGACTTACGATAAAGTCAGCAATTTCTTCCTGTTCGTCTTCCCGATTCACTAAAAGTTTGACGGTCTGCTTCTTTCCCTTAGCATCACTCAAAATGATTTGAGATTTTTCTTCATTAAGAAGAGCCAATATTTGACTCTTTTGGCAGAATTTCTTCTCAGTATTCTCAAGTGATATCTTCCGAGTTTTGGCATTCCAAAGCTTTATAGTCCCGTCCGTCGAGCGGGTGGAGACAAGGAAATTGCTATCCGAGCTAAACATGACCTCATAGGAGCCATCACTATTCGGAAGTAGGTTGTGCTGATGGGTTTGAGTATCCCAAAGGTAAACTCCGCCTCCACCTTGTTCTCGCTGATTTATGGCGAGTACCCGACCATCAGGACTAAATGCGACCCATTTATCTCCTGTTGAAGATATGTTTTGCAAAAAATCGCCGTTGGGCAATGGCTCCAATTGTTGGTTTTTCGGATTCCACAGACGAACGCCCCGATCGTCGCAGATCGCGACCCGACTATCGGGACTTATTGTTGCGCTTCCTAAATCGCGATCGCTTTCTAAACGATTAACCTCCTGCCCCGAATAGTAAGTATCGAGTAACTTGCCCCAGACGCGCTCTTTTAACTCGGCATCGGGCCATATTTTTTGCGAGATAGCTTGTTGGTAAGATCGAGCGGCTTGCAAACTGCCGACCTTAGCATCCAATGTTTGGTGAATAGCCAAGCTTGTCTCCACCGATTGGAATATAGCCCGAGTTAGCTGAGTTTCCGATCTACGTTGCTGAAATCCAGTAAGAATGACAAATCCTGCCGAGACAAAAACTCCGATGACGACGGCAGCAAGTTGTCGTTTCAGCCGTCGTTTTTCTTGCTTGATAGTGCGATCGCGCAATTCCGCACAAGCCTTAACATACTCCGTTTCTAAGGCGTTAAGTTGCACCAACTTAGGGGATTGGCGCAGCACTTCGGCATCGTCTAAACGTCCTCCTTTATGGATGAGATAATTCTCGCGATCGCCTTGGTCTCGATGCACTTGCCAATCGCGGGCAGCACTGGCGAGACTTTCTCGCAGTTGCAAATCGTTGCGGTTCTGTTTGAGCCAATCTTTCAACGTTTGCCAGTGGCGAATCAAGGCTTCGTGAGCAACTTCTACTTCCTCTTTTCCGGTGGCTTCGTTACGACTGGTGACGACTAAACGCACGCCTTCCCCAGCTAATTGCTCCACTAATTTCTTGGTGGCGGTTAAATCATTGCCGGTGGCAACTAAATCTTCGAGCGCCACTCGTCGCCGCGTATCCCGGCGCGTCTCTCCAGCACTGGTACTTTCATCTAAGCGCGTTAAACGCAAGAAAATGTTTTGGACTTGCTGCTGTTCGCCTTCCGGTAAGCGATGGTAGAATTCATCGGCGGTTTTCGCGATCGCGCGTTGAACCCTCCCAATCGCAATATACTCCTCGCCGCACAACCACCGCCCCCGCCGGCGCTGCCACAGTTCTTGCAGGGCATATTGCAATAGCGGCATTGCGCCCGGTTCTTCCTTCACATCGTCAAGAATATCTTGGCTCGAGCCGCTTTCAAACTTCAATCCGGCTTGATTCGCCTGCATCGTCATCGCCGAGATCAGTTCATTCGGCTCCATTGGCCCGACCAATTTTTGTTGGGCTTCAATGCGCTTTCTCAGTTCCGGGTAGAGCGTACATTCCCCTAAAAAGTCGGCGCGAATAGTAATAATAACCTTACTTTTTTCAGCAATCTTTAATAGGATTTGAATAAACGCTTGTCGATCTTCCTCGTTCTCGCAGAGCGTGAAAATTTCTTCAAATTGATCCACCACTAAAATCGAATTTGGAGTTAAACCTGTTGTCAACTTCCTAATTTGTTTAAGTGCTTCTTTACCCGGTTTAATAGAAACGATCGCTCGCGTTGGTTCTTCCTGCCGGAGTTGCGGAATCAATCCCGCCAGCACGACCGATGATTTCCCACTCCCCGAAGGCCCAATAACGGCTAAAAAATTATCGCGTTCCAGTTGCACTTTGAGGTTTCTAATTAAGCCCTCGCGCCCAAAAAAGAACTTGTGATATTGTTCCTCCGCAAAGGACGATAAACCGGGAAACGGGCATTCGGCGAAGTAAGGGGGCGGCTCTTTCCCCAAGGCTAAAGTCTCGAAACGAATCTCTAACACTTGCTCGCAGAGGTTATCGAGTTCGACTAAAGCATTGTG
The DNA here is from genome assembly GCF_014698145.1 of Oscillatoria sp. FACHB-1406. NCBI lineage: Bacteria > Bacillati > Cyanobacteriota > Cyanophyceae > Oscillatoriales > Oscillatoriaceae > Oscillatoria > Oscillatoria sp. FACHB-1406. The sequence continues at coordinate 57,609 of NZ_JACJSM010000010.1, forward strand.
ACGTTCTTCTCGGGCGGTTTTCGACTCCGCCCCCTTCGTTTTTTTCAGAATTTCAACCTGAGTTTGAAAACTGTGCTTGAGAACGGAGGCATTGGGGGCGCGCTCTTTGAGAAGTTGCTCGAACTTGGCAATCCCCTCGTCAATTTCGAGATCGGTTAATTCGCGATTCTCCAAGCGATCGCTAAACAGGGGCCGTCCGCCCAAGCGGGTAAACAGGGCGGGAACGGTGATATCGTGGCGTTCTCCCAAGCTGGCGGTGGCTTGTTGTAGTGCTACATCGACTTCACCGGATTCTCTCAAGCATCGGTAAAAGTTGCTGCCCAGCACCAAGCCGGTTTCGATGCTGACTTTGCGCGTCATGGCGACGACGGCGGGCATTCCCAGATTTCTGACGAGGCGCTGGGCGAGGCCGCCCAATGCACCTTCTGCCCTGGGATCGGCGCTTTCGCAGGTACAGAGAAAGGCAAAGTGGGGCAAGGTTTTAGAACCGCCGATGTTTTTCAGTCGTTCGAGCAGTTGTTCGGCGCGTACCAAGATCGCGCGATCGTCGGCATCCGCCCAAAATAGGGCTGTTTCGCCATCTTTGCTGAGGCTGCCGTGCGAGATAACGTGGAGGAGGGTATAGGGTTGCGTGGCTTCTGTGAGTTGTTTGGAGAGTTCTTCTAGGGTTGGCGGACCGAGGGCATCGGCGATCCCGTTGGCGAGGATGTTGTAGGGGATATCCCCGAGGGCTGTTTTCACGCCGTCGATCGCGGCTTCAACGTCGAAGGGTGCGAGTTGGTATTTACCGATGTTGACGGGGCTGGCAACCAGAATCAGCGCTCGTAAGTCGCGCCGTCCGATGGGGGGAAAGCGGCGATCGATAATGGTGGGAATGTACCTCGAAAACGGCACGCGCTGGTCGCGGGCTAAAAGCTGCCAGCCGCTACTGCCATCAATGGGGGCGCACAGCCGTTCCCAATGCAAGGTTCGGATCTTGTCGCCCTCTGCTGCTTCAATGGAGAGTAAGAGGCGCAGGCGGAGATCGCGATCGCTTTTGGAAAGGGCGTTGAGAAAGGTCGTATAAATTTCGCCTTTGAAAAGGGCTTTGCCTAGCAGGATTCCGTATTGCTTTTCGTTTTCTTGAAAGGCGGTGAGTTGGGCGATCGAGTCATCCGCACCGAGTTCGAGGATTTCTTTGGCGTGGATAGGAAGGCCGTCGGGTTGCTTGCAGCGCACGACAACAGGCCAGCGATTGGCTTCCGGGGCTAATTCGCTCTGGATGGTAATCTCAAACTCGAAGGTCGTCATGCTGGAAAGACACCTGGGCCTCGGACAAATTTAAGTAACAATACAGTTATAACTCCGGCGAGCGATCGCCAAAGCTGACCCGCAGTTACATACTTCTACACTGTATGACGTGAGTTCGATATAAAACCTGAATTTTGGGTGCTGCCCTGAAAGAATAAAGCTTTCAGCTTGCGGTAGAATCGCGATTTTAGGCTCCGTCGAACCTCCCTTGTATGCTATCGCATACAGTGTAAGAACCTCAGTGATTTCCGATATAAGACATTTGTCAAAAACCCGGTTTCTTGGAGAAACCGGGTTTTGAGAATTTAGCGATCGCTTCGTACCGGCAAAGGAGTTTCCAAAATCTCCATCAACAACTCGAGACGAGAAGGACGAGATAAAAGAGGAATCAAGTTCGGTAACGAATAGTAATCGCCGTTGAAAACGAAGGTATCAACTTGCGCTTGTTGTTGCTGCAATTGACGTTCGACGGTCTCAGACGCATAACCCACTTTAACGATAATGACGTTCGGTTGCACGTTCATCTCTTTGCAGTAGGTGGCGTAAGCGTTCCCGAAGTAGGGGGTTGCGTTGTCACCTTCGTCGGTGACGAGGATGAACTGTTCGACGACTTGCTTGCGCAGGCGCATCGCTTCTACCGAACAGCCAATACTGGTTCCGCCGTTCGCTTTCAGATGCGCAAAGGCCTTTTCCCAATCGCTGAGGTTAGTACCGGCTGCTTTAATGGGATAGGGCATAGTATCGAAAGCGTAGACAAATAAGTCGGCGGTGGTGATGCCAGAAATCATGGCTGCTAAGCGTTTGCCGGTTTCAATCGCTTGCGTCATGGAACCGGAGTTGTGACTGACAATACCGTTACTCACAAAGGAATGTTCTCCCGGTACGCAGAGATCGTAGACGGTTTCGTAACCTTCTTCAATTTCAGCGACTGCATCTAAAAACAGTTGGGATTCCACCACTTCTTGGATATCTCCCACTTCACGAAAGGTCGGAAAAACATCCAAAATTGAGGGTAAAAGATCGGTGGGAACGCGATGATTTTTAGCCTTACCTTTAAAGCAAGCAAGGGTGGGAAAGTGTTGGCGCAATTGGTGCTGCGTTCCGCGTCCTAAAACTTGGGTCGCGGTTAAGGCTAACTCCGGGACGGAATCCCACCGGGAAGACCATTCTAAAGAACGGCTATTGGTGACAATTTCGGTCAGAGTTTCTTGCTTGTTATCGGAGGCAAAGCCAATTTCTTGGAGGAGTCGCAAGGCATCGTTACCGCCGATCGCGAGCCGCCAGTAAGAACGGAAAATTTTGTGTCCGTTGGTGGCATGACTCTGCAAGGGTTTGAGACGACTGACAATGCCAAAGTTCAAAAGCATGACTTGAATTTGACGCAGCAGTTGTTCGGAGGCTGAAGTTGCCGCTAAAACGCCGGAAGAGCGATTCATTAAGCCACCGTCTCCGGCTAAGTAACCGCGCAAAAATTGGCGTTGGGTGCGATCGCTGGACATGAGAATGCCGAGCGGAACGATACAGTCGCGCGCCCGCTCTTTCTCGAGAGCGATCGCGTTGTTTAAGAAATGCAGTAGCGCTGCCGAAGCAATACTCGCTGTTTTGCAGTTTCTTTCTTCTGTAACTCGTACCGGTATACCAAAAAGTTCGCCAGTCAGCGTACAAAAATCGGAGATCAGTTGTTCGTCGCGGTTGCAGAATTGAACGGTTGCGGGACGATGTTTGATGTATCCTTCCGAGACAATATAACCCAACCAGCGCCCCAGTTCGGGAGTCATGGTTTGGGGAAGGCGCAAAGGCGCTTCTCCGGGTTGATATGCTTCTTTGGGTTTGTAGTCGGCGAGGGAAACATCTTCGCCAAAGCAGCGGGTATTGCGGCGCAAGACGACATAATCGCCCGCAGTTAAGGTATCTGCTTCTCGCCAAACGAGCGTTGCTGTCTGCGGTTCGTAGCAAAGAATCGGGTGATTGCGGGATGCTCCTAAGCGGAACCCTTTTTCAGTTGCGATATAACGCACGGGCTTTTTCCCGTTCAAAAAGAGGTGCGTTGCGGTAGCAATACCATTTCGAGTCGCAACTTTCAGGTTGAGTCGAACTTCAGTGACTCCAGTTTGTACGGGTGGGACTAAAGACGAGATCGGTAGCAGTCCGCATTCGGTACAGATGAGCGTATCGCCGGTGACGCATTTGTCCACTAGCAATGCGGTAGGCTTTTTGATTTCGCCGCGCTTTTTCACCTGCGCATCCATCGCTTGTTCGACTTTGGCGGCGGTGTCTGCGTCGAGGTTGGCTGCTTCGATCGCAACTTTCCCTTTGAGGGCAGATACGCGCTTATCGGTTTGGGCGGCTACCAGTTTTTCGTCAACGAGTGCCTTGACTTCAGGGTTGTCCATCGCGCCTCGATCTTTGAGGGATTTGAGGTTGTTGATGACTTCCTGGGGTGTCATGGCGTGGATAAGGGTGGCGAGAACGGTAGGCGTAACTTGTTTGACGGCTCCGATCGCGATCGCGTAGGGGATTTTTCGCTCTACAATCAGTTGCGCCTGTTCTACCGGCGTTTCGGCTTTCGCTAACTGTTTGAGCGCGTAAGCTAAGCTATCCTCGGGCGGTGCGTTCTTAAACAGCACGGCGTTGGCGCGTTCGCTGGGTTTGATGTGCAGCGTCGCATAGAGGTGCTTCATCGCTTTGCGTCCTCGCAGCGCGGCGCGATCGAAGAATTCGGGGTTCTGTTCGCGCGCTTGCAAGTAACGACGCACCGCAGTGCGCGCCGAACGCGGCATTTTATTTTTCTGCTGCTTCATGAAGTCTACAATCCGCGCCACTTCGTAGGGCGGAAAGGTTTGTAACATCACGAAACCTGCATCGCGGTGTTCGTCGAGTGGGCTGGCGAGTAAGTTACCGACGAAGACTTCTTTATGGTCGCGCACATCGCCGTTTTTTTGATACCAAACCGCTAAGCAACCATAAAAAATGGGATCGAGATCGAGGATAAGGTTATGCGTTTCGGCGATTTGTTCTAGCTTGCGGTGGGGCGTGACGAGCAAGCTGTTGAGCAGTTCTAGGCGCAAGTCGCGTTCGGTTGCATTCATAGCGGTCATGGTTTAGCCTCCTTGGGATTGTTGCTTTCGCAATCCAAGCGGGTAACGATGGGGAGGCGATCGCCGCATTAGCCTTGTAAGGCTTGCAATCAATGCCGCGCGAGTTTGATGAGCTATGGTTTATTCCGTGACAGGGAAGTATGTAAAGCTCGCTCGATTGGGGCGCGGCGATCGCTGATTATACCCTAAAAAGTTCTTGAAGCTTTCACAGCGTTTAGGATGCTGGGCTTCATATATATCATACTACGGTTATGCTTCAAGCTTGTCAAGCTCTTTCCTATACAATCGGGTGAAACAGCCCCGATGGGGTTGAGAAACCCAAAGAACACACTGATTCCCGACGCACCGATGAATTCTCGCCCGATCGAACTTGCTAAAGTGTTTCTGAAGCTCGGAACGATTGGTTTTGGCGGCCCTGCGGCGCATATTGCGATGATGGAAGAAGAAGTCGTAACGCGCCGCCAATGGTTGACGCGATCGCATTTTCTCGATCTGTTGGGCGCAACAAACCTGATTCCCGGCCCCAATTCTACGGAAATGGCGATTCATATCGGCTATTCCTACGGCGGCTTGTCCGGACTCGCGATCGCGGGAATTTGCTTCATTTTTCCCGCCGTTCTCATCACCGCTTTCTGCGCTTGGCTTTACGTTAAATCGGGTACGCTCTTTTCTGCTGAATTCTTTCTCTACGGCATCAAACCTGCTGTTTTAGCGATTATTTTAAATGCTTTATGGCGCTTAGGGAAAAAAGCGGTTAAAAATCGTCAATTAGCAATCATTGCCCTCGGTGTTGTGCCGTTACTGCTGCTTGGGATGAATGAAGCGATCGCGCTTTTACTTGGAGGCATTATCGGGGCAGTATGGCTCAAAAGTACCCTCCCACCGGATAAAACCGCAGCGTTACTCGTAGCGGGATTGAATGGTAGCGCGATCGCGCGAACTACGGCAGTCTATGCCGCGCAAACAGTCGATCGCGTCGCTCCGTCCTTATGGCAAATTGGGTTATTTTTCCTCAAAGTTGGCTCGGTATTATTCGGAAGCGGTTACGTTTTAATTGCCTTCCTGCAAGGGGAAGTCGTTGATAAATACGGTTGGCTGACGCAACAAGAATTACTCGACGCGATCGCGATCGGACAATTCACTCCCGGTCCGGTACTTTCAACGGCTACCTTTATCGGTTATCTTATCGCTGGAATTCCCGGCGCAATCGTTGCAACAATCGGGATTTTTTTCCCTTCCTTTCTCTTCGTTGCGCTCTTAAACCCATTAATTCCTAAATTAAGAACATCGCAATGGACGGCTGCCTTTCTCGATGCGGTTAATGTGAGTGCGGTTGCTTTAATGGCTGTTGTCACCGTGCAACTCGCGATCGCAATTCTCTTGAAACCCTTCGCCAGTTTGCCCTTCGATCCGCTCGCCTTGTTAATTCTTGTTCTCGCTGCAATTGCTGCTTTTCGCTTTCAACTCAACGCCGCTTGGATTGTTTTAGGGGGAGGTATTCTCGGTTCTATTGCGTTCGGCTTACTCACTCCAGAAAGCCTCAAACCCTTGAAAGAAGCGATCGCATTATTGCATCCCATCCAACCGATGGCGATTGAAACCTGCCTTAACGTAACGGTTGCTATATCATGAGGTAAAGTAGAACTCCCGCCAGAGCGGGACGCTTACCGCTTGTTTCCGCCCCTCTTTTAAATCGCTATGCCTCTCCCCATCGTTGCTATTATCGGCCGTCCCAATGTCGGCAAATCCACCCTCGTTAACCGTTTCGCGGGTTCTCAGGAGGCTATCGTTCACGACGAAGCGGGGATTACGCGCGATCGCACCTATCAACCTGCATTTTGGCGCGATCGCAACTTTCTCGTCGTCGATACGGGCGGTTTGGTGTTCGATGACGATACGGAATTTTTGCCTCTCATTCGCGAACAAGCGATGGCGGCGCTGGCAGAATCCAAAGCTGCTATTTTTGTGGTAGACGGACAAAGCGGGCCGACTCCCGCTGACGAAGAAATCGCCCAATGGCTTCGCCTGCAAAGCGTTCCGGTGCTGTTGGCGGTGAATAAGTGCGAGTCTATCGAAGCGGGTGTGATTCAAGCGGCGCAATTTTGGGAGTTGAATTTAGGGGAACCCTATCCGGTTTCGGGAATTCATGGCAGCGGTACGGGAGAATTGCTCGATAAATTGGTTGAATATCTGCCTCTCCCCGAAGAAATTGAGGAAGCGCCGGAGTTAAAAATCGCGATCGTCGGCCGCCCGAATGTGGGAAAATCGACGCTGTTAAATACGCTAACCGGAGAGTCGCGCGCGATCGTTAGCCCGATTTCTGGGACGACGCGCGATAGTATCGATATGGTGGTGGAACGCAACGGAAAAACCTACCGTTTGATCGATACGGCGGGGATTCGTCGCAAGAAAAATGTCGAATATGGGGCGGAATTTTTTGGCATCAATCGCGCGTTTAAAGCGATTCGGCGCTGCGATGTGGTGTTAATTGTCGTTGATGTTTTGGATGGTATTACCGAGCAAGATCAAAAGCTTGCCGATCGCATTATCGATGAAGGGCGCGCGGCGGTGATTGTGGCGAATAAGTGGGACGCGATCGAAAAAGATTCTTACACGATTTACGACTACGAAAAGAAGATTAAAGATCGTTTCTATTTCCTCGATTGGGCAGAAATTATTTTTATTAGCGCCAAAACCGGACAACGCACTGAAAAAATCCTCGATTTGGTCGATAACGCTGCCGAACAACACCAACGTCGGGTTCCCACTGCTGTGATTAATGAAGTTTTACAAGAAGCGGTTTCCTGGCAGTCGCCGCCCACCAGTCGTCAGGGAAAACAAGGACGCATTTATTACGGTACGCAAGTCACCACGCAGCCGCCAACAATTGCGCTTTTTGTTAACGATCCCAAACGTTTTAACGAAAGCTATCGCCGTTATATTCAAAGTCAGTTTCGCAGACAGCTTGGCTTTAGCGGTACGCCTTTACGCCTAATTTGGCGCGGCAAGAAGGAACGCGAAGTCGAAAGAACTGTTAACCGTGCCACGCGAGTTTAGAGCTTCGGTTGAGCAGCCATTATTGACCGCTCGCTGTTAAACTAATAACCGATCGCTGATTAATTGTTGACTGGATCGATGCTAGGAATTCGGCAAAATTTAGATTTCAAAAGAGAAAAAAGAGATTGGTTTCGCTTAGCCTTGCAACTACGCGGGTCGGTGATTTCCGGAATCTGGCTGAGATTGCTCGTCTGCGTTGCTTTTGGTTATTTTATCTCCTTACTTTACAACCGAGGCTATCCCGTCTATATCTCCGTTTTAAGCGGGTTAGTACCTTCGCTCGTTCTCGGTTTGCTGTTGGTTTTTCGGACAAATACTGCCTACGAACGCTATTGGGAAGGGCGTAAATGTTGGGGTTCGATCGTAAATTCTGCTAATAACATTGCCTCTCAAATCTGGGTAGCAGTAAAAGAAAAGGAACCGGAAGATCGGGAGGAGAAAAAAGCTTTTGTGCGTTTGTTGGTGGCTTTTGCGATCGCGACTAAGTTGCACCTGCGACTGCAACCGCCCGATCGCGAACTGGAACGATTTTTAACGCCGCAGCAATTCGAGGCATTGCAAAGATTGAATAGTCCTCCCCTCCAAATTATCTTTTTGATTCGCCATTACCTCCAAAAACAGCACTCGCGCGATTGTATTAATAGCGAACAATTAACCGCTATCTTTAAACTACTCGACTCTCTTGTTGATAGTTTAGGGGCGTGCGAACGCATTTTAAAAACGCCCATTCCTTTAGCTTATACGATTCACCTCAAGCAGTTATTGATCTTATACTGTTTGGCACTTCCGTTTCAAATGGTGAAAGATTTGGGCTTATGGACGGGGCTAGTGGTGGGTGCAATTAGTTTTGCAGTATTTGGGATCGAAGAAATTGGAATTGAGATTGAAAATCCTTTTGGTTACGATCCAAACGATCTGCCGTTAGATGCGGTTTGCAGTAACTTAGAGCGCAACATCGAGGATTTATTAACTTTGGGTTAGAAAAAAGCAATGGGGAATGAATGGCACTGACTTAAAGCTCATAAAGGGGGGTTTTAAAAGAGAAGATTGCTGTAAAAGCAATCGTTTTTAGGGTAAAACCGCCCCGACAATCCTAACTTAACTTGTCACTCATAATTTAAATGGATTTACTGCGATCGCTCCCCATTGGACTCTATCTCGAAAAACCGACAACTTGGTTGCACCACATCGATCCGCGCGTCAAACTTTTTTGGCTGCTAAGTTTTCTGTTTGCGCCCGTCCTCGCTACCTTAGAATGGCGCATCGGACTCGTTTTGATTCTCGTCGCTTTAACCATTAGTGCAAGAATTCCTTGGCGCGTGTGGAAGCAGCAAATGGGATGGTTGTTGGCGATCGGTTTTTTTGCATTTATTATTACCGCAATTACGCCCGACGGATTGGGAATCGACTATCAACAACGCCTTCCTGCGAGCGGTTTGGAATTGCCCCAACCTACGTCTTACCAATATGTGGTTTATAAGGCCGGAAAAGTGTTAGTAACGCGGCGATCGCTCGATTTAGCCATTCGCCTCAGTACGATTCTGTTTATCTTAATTTATAGCAGCAGCCTTTTTTTACTCACCACAGCACCCGAAGAAATTACCGCAGCCCTGGAATATTTTATGCAACCGTTGAAGCGTTTTAAAGTGCCGGTAACGGAAATTATTCTGACGTTAACGCTCTCGCTGCGCTTCATTCCGTTAGTGTTAGAAGAGATTCAAAATTTAGCGCGATCGATTAATACCCGCGCCATTGAATGGAAAAAACTCGGACTGCGGAAAAGTTTATCTGTTTGGTTGATTGTCGCCGATCGCCTCCTCGAAAATCTACTCGCGCGCGCCGAACAAATCGCAGTTGCAATGGATGTCCGGGGATTCACCAGTCCCAATCGCCATCGCGTTCAGTGGCACATCCTGCGTTTCCGGGCAGTAGATTGGCTCGCGATCGCAGTTCTTGTGGGGTTCTGGAGTGCTAGACTGCTTTGGGGCGGCGTTGAATAATGTGAGTTCGATGGACGAGAAACTACTCTGAATTGACATACTCCCCAACCTCAAGGCACGGGGATTCTAATTCAGGGTTCGCAGAAATCCACTTGCCATATTGGGTTTCCCCTCAATGGTAGAGGCAGTCTTCTCCCCATGCTTTCCCTCTTTCAAGGCAGATTCCCAATGCCCTTGGGTACTGTTATTTTGCCACTCAACGCCTAGTAATTTCATCCCTTTGTACAAAATATTCAAAGCCGCATTTGTATCACGACAAATCTCAACTTTGCAATTAGGGCATGAATGGGGTCTAGTGCTAAAACACTTTTCTGTGCTTATGGTAATTATTTGATTGGAGTTTAGCACCCTTGACTCGTTTTTTACTCAGACGGCATTGAGCTTTTTTGAGTCGCTTTTCTGATACCAAATCCGGTTTTCATACCCAACTTATTCGAGAAGCTATAATTCTTGCAATAGAAAGGATTTGGTCGATTTTAATAAATGGGTTGTGGCAACCGGATTTAGTATGACTTCCGTCATAGTAAAACAGTTCTAATGTACTGATCCAGTACAGCGAGAGGGCTGAAAGCTAGCCAATACATGGGTACTGAAGTGATACTGATTCTTTGCAGTATCACTTCAGTATCAAAATCTCCCCTCATTCCAACTTTCCCAACCTACTTCCCCAAACGCTATAAAGCCCTGGAAGTGCGACGGTTAGGACATTCCAGGGCTTTATAGTTAACGGGTGCGGCAGGACTCGAACCTGCGGCAAACTGCTTAGAAGGCAGCTACTCTATCCACCTGAGTTACGCACCCCTGCGCTCGAGCGAGCTTTGAATATTCTATCCGAATCGATACAGACAAAGCAATTATGATTAAGAATCTCTGAAAAGCTCCACTGTATAATAATTGTGGACTGTCAGCCGAGGAACGGGGGTTCGAGCGAGCGCGCTTGTGGAAAAACTGTGGAAAACTCGGAGCGATCGCGCCACCGGTAGGTGTAGGAGTTATTTATGTTCCTCGAAAGTGCGAAAACTGAAGATTTAAACGCGATCGCACTTTCTCCTCAGTTTTCCACAGGAACGTAAGTAAAGACTCGCTCCCAACCGCTTTAAAAAGTTTTAAATCGTATCGGTTTTCGATCGCCGACAGGCGAGATTGATGCGATCGCTCAATTGTAAGATCGTTTGATTGAGACTCGCATCTTGCTCGATCGCCTGCTCGATCTTATCGCAGCTATACATCACCGTCGTATGATCTTTACCGCCAAATGCTTCCCCAATTCCGGGTAAGCTCATATCCGTATGCTGCCGCATCAAATACATCCCCACCTGGCGCGCAAAACTAATTTCCCGGCGGCGGGAACTACTTTTTAAAGCTTCTATCGAAATTTTAAACGCTGCCGACACTTCCTCTAAAATCACCTCGGGCGAAGCAGGAATCGTCTCGCTGGGCGGATTTAAGATCGGGGCAATATTTTTAACCGTCATCGGCAACCCAGAAATCGAAATATAAGCCACCGTCCGAATCAAAGCGCCTTCTAATTCCCGAATATTCGAGGTGTAACGGCTGGCAATATATTCAATAATCTCGCGCGGCAGTCGCATATTTTCATACTCTGCCTTTTTCTGCAAAATTGCCATGCGCGTCTCTAAATCGGGCGTTTGAATATCGGCAATCAATCCCATCGAAAAGCGAGAACAAAGGCGTTCTTGCAAGCGAGGAATCTGATTGGGAGGACGATCTGCCGCTAATACCACTTGCTTTCCCGTTTCGTGGAGCGTATTAAAAGTATAGAAAAATTCTTCTTGGGTGTATTCCTTCCCTTCAATAAACTGAATATCGTCTACTAATAACACCTCTACGGCGCGGTAGCGATCGCGAAAACTCTGCAAGCTATCTTTACGAATCGCGGCGATTAAATCGTTAGTAAACTTTTCGCAGGAAACATAAAAGACCTTCGTTTCTGGGTCAATTTCTAAGCGATAATGCCCGATCGCTTGCATTAAATGGGTTTTCCCCAAACCGACTCCCCCGCAAAGGAATAAGGGGTTAAATTCGCGTCCCGGCGACTCAGCGACAGCAAGCGCGGCGGCATGAGCCATGCGATTAGTTGGTCCAACGACAAAGCGAGAAAAGACATATTTACTATTAAATTCGCTCCGGCGCTGTTGGCGATCGACAACAAGATCGCTAGAAGCGTTAACAGTCGGTATCGACCAATATAAATCGGCATCTCCTGTTTCCGAAGCGCCCTGAGATCCTGCCGCTATTACGCGAATTTCTAACGGACGCGCGAGAATTTCTTCCACTGTATCGGCGATCGTTTTCAGGTAATGTTTTTGCAACCAATTGCGAGCAAAAGGGTTAAGCGCGCAAATTGTCAAGCTTGTTTCGGTCATTTCGATCGCCGTCGCCGTCTTCACCCAAGTTTCAAACGTAGGCTGAGGAAGTTGAAGTTGCAGGCGTTCGAGGACTTGACTCCAGAGTTGTTGTGGGGACATCGCACTGAGCGGAGGCGGGAGGATAGGGGTTGAAATAGCGATCGTAGCAGGGAAAGTGGCGCACAATAGAAGGGTTGTGACTCTTGCGCAAAGAAAATTGCTTAGCTCGGCGCGCTCTATAAATTATGACCCAACTCCTCGAACTTGCACTCTTGGGAAATCCGATTTTGCGGCAATCCGCCCAAAAGGTAGAGAGTATTGAGACTCCCGACGTTCAACAGTTTATCGATCGCTTAATCGCAACGGCGGCGGCGAGTCATGGCGTTGGGATTGCCGCCCCCCAAGCTCGGACTTCATCGCGCTTGTTTATTGTCGCCTCTCGTCCGAATCCGCGCTATCCCCACGCACCGGAGATGGAACCGACGGCGATGATTAACCCGAAAATCTTGTCTTGGGGCGATCGCGTCGTCAAGGATTGGGAAGGATGTTTGAGCGTACCGGGATTGCGAGGATTAGTCCCGCGCCACGACGAGATTGAAGTAGAATACCGCGATCGCGGCGGCAATTTGCAGCATCAAATTCTCACCGGATTTGTGGCGCGGATTTTTCAGCACGAACTCGACCATCTCGATGGCATCCTGTTTATCGATCGCGTCGAAACGACGCGGGATTTATACAGCGAAGCCGAATATCAGCGATTGTTAAACCTACAGCAGCCATTTGGGGGAAGTCAACCAAAATAATTCGCTTTGCCCCACGAGCGAACTGCTTTCAGGAAGTTTTAGCCCGATAACACCCGATTTTTTCAGAACCAGCTTTTCCCTAATTTCGCCCCACAGCAGCAATTCTGCCCAATTGCCGAGATCGGGCTGATGTCCGACGAGGGCGAGGCGAGTGTCGGATTGTTCGGCCAGCCATTTTAAACCGATTTGGGGATCGGTATCGGGAGCGAGGGCAGGGAATTCTTCGAGGTGGGGGGATAAACCCGCTTTACGGAGAATGACGGCAGTTTCGCGGGCGCGAGGGAGGGGACTGGTGACGATGCGATCGCAGCGCAAACCGAGGGCGGTAAGGCGTTTCGCAACTTTCTTTGTTTTTTTGCGTCCGAGGTTAATTAGCGGGCGTTGGTCGTCGTCAGCGTAAGTGCCGCGTTCTGCGGCAATACCGTGGCGAATGAGGTAGAGTTCTCGCATGGGGATTGAGAAGGAGCAATCTAAAACAGTGATGATAATAATTATTTAATGTAGTGGAATGTTATTTTACATGAGGCTTCGTATTGGGGGAGCCATTGGGTAATATTTCGACCGGAAGCCGAGCTTGCGCCGAAAATGAGGATAAAACATTAGGGAAAGCACGCTACCTCTGACAAGATCGCGAGACAACCGTCCGCTGGAGAAGCTACGATAGGGAAGGGATGCCCCGACAAAACATGGTTAAGATAACATCGAACAATTCTGCTGATTTACCATGCAGGCCACTTCTCATGGATATCGCAACGCACCAATTCATGGCTTTTTTTGAACCCGAGCAAGCCCACGAATTATGTCAAGTGGCGATCGTTGAGACTTACTTGGATGAAGCTGTGATTTTTGAGGAAGGTGCTTTTTCTGACTGTTTGTACCTGCTGCTCGAAGGTGAGGTCGAGTTTCGCAAAAAAATTGGCACCGATCGCTATCGCCCGTTGACGCGCGCCTTACCCGATGCGTTTTTCGGGGAGTTGGGAATGCTGGACGGGCAACCGCGCAGCACGCAAGCGATCGCGCGGGGAGAAAAGACGGTTCTGGCAAAAATTCCGACTGAGGGATTTATGGACGTGCTGGATCGGGCTAAGGGAACGGTAATTACTAAGTTTTGCAGCTACATGGTGCAACGCTTGCGCGATACCACCGAAGAGTATATTCGCCAGCAACTCCATAAAGAAAAAATGGTGTTAATGGGGGAAATGCTAAACACGATCATCCACGATTTTAAGAGTCCGCTGAGCAGTATCAATTTGGCCAGCAGTATGCTCAAAGAGCAGCATCCGGATGAGGAGACAGAGGAATGGTGCGACTTGATTCACGCTCAAACGCAGCGGATGTCGGCGATGGCCGAAGATTTTCTCGAGTTCGCGCGGGGAAATGCGACGCTGAATAAGAAGCCTGTGAATTTGAAAGCTCTGTTACAGCGTTTTGCGACGCTCAATCGCATCTATTTTCAGGAGGCTGAGATTGAGTTTTCAACGCGCTGTCCGCCGGAGTTGGTGTTGGAAGTCGATGAGGGTAAGTTGATGCGGGTGTTGCAAAATTTGGTGGGGAACGCCGTGGATGCGTTTCGCGATCGCGGCGGCCGGATCTCGCTGGATATCGAGGCGGACGATCGCAATGCTCATCTGACGCTGCGAGATAATGGCCCTGGAATCCCTGAAGCCATCCAGGATCGCTTGTTTGAGTCGTTTGTTACCCACGGCAAACCCCACGGAACTGGATTGGGAACCGCGATCGCGAAATCGATTATCGATACTCATGGCGGTAAAATCGCTTTTACCTCCAGTCCGGAACTCGGAACGACTTTTTACATCGATTTGCCCCTTTTCTCGCCCCCTCCGAAGTTGGATAGTGCATCGTGAATCGCGATCGACTTCTGGCTTCTACTCCCGGTAACGCGATCGGCGGACTGCACCATGCCGATCGCGCTTGGCACGATTTACGCTTTAACACCACACAAATTGAGGATTTTGTCAAGGAAAATTCTCAACGTTTAGAAGCCGTAGATTGGGATGCGATTATCTGCGGCGGCACGTTGGGCATTTTGTTAGCCGCAGCCTTGCAGCAGCGCGGTTGGCGCGTCTTGTTGCTCGAACGCGGCAAGTTACGAGGCAGAGATCAGGAGTGGAATATTTCCCGCCAGGAGTTAACCGCCTTCCTCGAATTAGGGTTATTAACGGAAGCAGAGTTAGAAAGCGCGATTGCCACGGAGTACAACCCCGCGCGTGTTGCCTTTCACCAAGGTTGCGAAATTTGGGTGAGAGATGTCCTTAATATTGGAGTCGATCCCGTATTTTTGCTGGAAACCCTCAAGCAGAAGTTTCTCGCGGCTGGGGGGACATTATGGGAAAATACGGCATTAAGTGAAGTCAGCGTTCATCCCGATGGCGTAAAGGCAATCGCCCCGGAAAAATCGGCGACAGCGCGCCTCCTCATCGACGCGATGGGGCATTTTTCCCCCATTGCCCGCCAAGCGAGGGGAAACGAGAAGCCAGAAGGCGTTTGTTTGGTGGTGGGGAGTTGCGCGCGCGGCTACCCGCAGAACGAAACGGGGGATTTAATCGCTTCCTTTACGCCGATTCTGCATCAATGTCAGTATTTTTGGGAAGCTTTTCCGGCGCGCGATGGCAGGACAACCTATTTGTTTACTTATGTCGATGCCGAGCGCGATCGCTTCAGCTTAGAATTTTTCATGGATGAATATTTTCGCTTGCTACCTGAATATCAGCAAGTCGAACTGTCGCAGCTACAATTTCAGCGATTTTTATACGGATTTTTTCCCGCCTACCGCAACAGTCCCCTCAGAACGCCGTGGGATAGAATCTTGCCCGTCGGCGACAGTAGCGGCGCGCAATCTCCCGTCAGTTTCGGCGGATTTGGGGCAATGGTTCGCCATCTCGAACGATTAACATCGGGGATAGAAGAAGCATTGCAAGTCGATGCGTTGAATCGGGATGCCCTGAAATTATTGCAACCCTATCAACCCAATATTGCTGTAACTTGGTTATTTCAGCGGACGATGAGCGTACCGCTTCAAAAAAGCGTTCCGCCCCAACAAATTAACCAGCTAATGAGTGCCGTATTTGAAGTTATGGAGAGGTTAGGGGATGACGTTCTCAAACCTTTTCTTCAAGATGTTATTCAATTTCCCGCCCTCACCAAAACCTTACCTTTAGTTAACCCGAAATACGTGCTTCCGATTTTGCCTCGCGCGGGCTTGCCGATGTTAGGGGATTGGTTGCGTCATTACTTAAATTTAGGGGTTTACAGCAGCCTTAATTCTTTTCAAAAACCCTGGCAAGGAATTGAACGACAATTATCTTTACAACAGCAATATTATTGGCATCGTTGGTTAGATGCTTGGAAGTATGGTTCTGGAGGAGATTTAGATTAATCGAATTGAGGGCTGCGACACTAGACTACACTAAGCTTGAATAAATGGAAACCGCTCGCTTACTTTGTGTAAAGCGTAGGTTTATATACTTTATCGGTTACGAACGCATCTAAAAAAAAGCTGAAGTTTTTTTATTTTGATTATTTTCTAAGATAGATAAAATAACGTTATACCAATTCTCAGTTACGATGCACCAAATTTTTCATCGTAGGGGCATAACATTGTTATGCCCTCTTCGGGAATCGTGCAAAATCTATGAGAATTGGTATTAGAAGTTAAATTCCCTAGTTTTTGAAAACTCCGCTCATCGACACAGCTTTAGCACAATAATCGCTAATCGCGAAGAGAGGAAACCTTTTATTTTAAGCAATCAACCTTTTATCAAGCATGAGTCATTACAGCGCGCGCCAAAACTTTTATCGCGAAATAAACTGTCCCGACGAGCAAATATACCTAGCCAAAGCAGCCCTTTACATCGCTAGGGAAGAATACCCAGAGTTGGAAGTTTCTAAATACTTAAATATGCTCGATCGCATAGCAGAAGAAATCGAAATTCTTTTGCCAGAAAAACGCTATCCTTTAAAAACTATTGAAACGATTAACCAATTCCTTTATGATAATTTAGGATTCAAAGGGAATAAGCAGGATTATTATAACCCGTGCAATAGTTTTCTCAATGATGTTCTCGATCGCCGCACCGGAATTCCGATCGCCCTCTCCTTAGTCTACCTCGAAATTGCCAAACGCCTTAACTTTCCAATGGTCGGCATTGGACTACCGGGGCATTTCCTAATCCGTCCGACGTTTGAAGGTGTAGGAATTTTTGTCGATCCTTTTAACGGGGGGGAAATCTTATTCGAGCAAGACTGCGAAGCGCTCCTCTCAAAGCTTTACCAGCAGAACGTTCAATTAGAATCAAATTTTCTCGCGCCCGTAACCAACCGCCAATTTTTAGCGCGAATGCTCTCCAACCTAAAATTTATCTATCTCAATCAACATCAGTTGCAAAAAGCTCTCGCTACTATCGAACGCATTTTGCTGCTATTTCCCACTGCTGCCAGCGAATTGCGCGATCGCGGGTTATTATTTTATCAGTTAGGCGAAAAGAGTAAGGCCAAGCAAGATTTAGAATTTTATTTGGCGATGGCTCCTCAAGCAACCGATGTCGATGCGATTCGACAGTTTCTCGCCCAGATGGGCTAATATCCCCTAAAACCCAACTTCTTTAAACCTCAGTTCCTTAAAAGAGCAACAATCCGTGCATCGCCTCCTTTTTGTGTTATGCTTCGCAACGCCCCCGAAAAAGTTTATTCATGGCTTGACAGTTTACAGGATTATCTCGAAGCGCGATCTCAACTTTTAAACATTTTAGTTCCCTTCGCCTTTTTCATCTTAACGCTTTTATGGATGCCCGTTCGCACGAATTTGAGCTTTGATACAGACGAAGGACAGGAACTAATTAAAGCTATTCTCTACTCCCGTGGTTTTGCACTTTACCATGAAATTTGGTCCGACCAACCGCCCCTCTTAACCATTTGTTTATCGGCTTGGTTTAAGCTATTTGGTGCATCAATTTTTTCAGGGAGACTGCTTGTTCTCTGTTTCGCAACGCTCCTCATTTGGAGCTTTTTTAAGACGCTACAAATCAGTGTAGGCAGTCCCCTCGCGCTTGTAGGAACAGGACTATTAGCGCTATCGGGTAACTTTTTAAGAATGAGCGTTTCAGTGATGATAGGTTTGCCCGCCCTCAGCTTAGTTACGCTCTCGATTTATACCCTGACTCTCTACTTCAACAGTTTGTCTCTCTCTTATTTACTCTTGTCGGGAGCCGCTTTCGCAGTTTCCCTACAATTTAAAACGTTTGCTGTATTCTTAATCCCTTTAATCTTGTTTTTTATCTTCAGCAACTCGCTATCAACTCTAAAGAGTCCCGATGCTTCGCCCTCCTTCATACAGAAAGGGAGGCTTAGGGCGAGAAAAATAAAAGCATTAAACTTTAAAAACAAAGCCTTAAAGGGAACGATTTTGTCGGGGTTATGGCTGCTCGCTTTCGTCCTAACCTTTTGCGTAATTGAGTTAACACTGGGTTCCTGGCAACTCAATAGTACCTTTAAGTTTCACGTCAACGAAAACTTAAAAAATGTTTTTGTCAAAGAAAATAGTATTTTAGATGTTAGTTGGATGTTACTACAAGATTTCGATCTCGTTCTTTTAGCGGGGTTAGGAGTAGGGACAATTCTACAAAAAAAAGAAAAATGGAACCTTTTCCCCTTGGCTTGGCTGGCAACAGCAACCCTGATGCTTCTGAATCATAAACCGCTTTGGTATCATCATTACCTATTGCTATCAATCCCTCTGGTTTGGCTGGCTAGTTACGGCGTTAAGGTGGCAATTTCGGAAGGACAAAGACTGCGGAAACAAGCTATTATTTTTTGCAGTCTCTGCGCGATCGCGATTCCCATTAAACTAGGCGTTATCCAATGGCAAAATTCTATCTTTCTGGCAGAATCGCAGGAAAAAACAGAAGTGATTCGGCGCGTGACTCAATATCAACAACAAACCCATTGGCTCTTTACAGATAACCCCATTTATGCGTTTCAAGCGAACTTACGGGTTCCGCCCGAAATCGCCGTTCTCTCGCGCAAACGGGTTGCTGCTGGAGAAATGACGCACGATTACTTATATGCTTTGTTCGAGAAATATCAACCCGAACAAGTCATATTAGAACGTTTTCCGGAAGTCTACGAACCTCTAAAACCCTATTTAGAGGCAAACTATGTAAAGGTAGAAGAATCGGGAGCGCGTCGGCATTTTGTCAAACGTAGTTTACTCAGTAAAAGCTTTCTTTAGCACTAAAGTTTGAATTTTAAATTAATAATTTTGAACGGTTAATAATGATAGAATCAACACAACGATGGCTGGGTCTCGATCCGGGACTGGCGAAGTTGGGCTGGGCTGTTTTAGATCCGCCGAGCGACAAGAGTAAATCGCTTCCCTTTCTGGTAGAATACGGTACGATTGCCACTGCGAAATCGCACTCTACCGCACAACGTCTTGTGGAACTCGAACAAGATTTAATTGCTTTATTTGAGGAATTTCAGCCGACGCGCGTTGCTGTCGAAATGCCGTTTTTTGGCCGTCAAATCAAAGCTGCCGGAGTCGTTTTACAAGCGGTAGGAATTATTAACTTAGTTTGCTGCCGGGAAGCAAAAATCACCCCAATCTTCCTGCATCAATCGAGTTGGAAAGCGCATTTAGTAAACGGTCGCGCCGATAAATCTGAAGTCGCAATAACCATTCAAAATTTATTTGAACTGGAGCAATTGCCGAACGATGATGCAGTTGATGCGATCGCGATTGGCTATGCAGGATTTTGCGGTTTAGTCAATAATATTGATTGAGGTAAATAAATAATCGTTAATAGCGAAACCAGAAGCAGAAATAAATTTTGCTTCTGCCTCTGGCTTAGCTCGTGAAAGTAGAGCGATCGAATTATACGGCTCTTAAGGAGATGGATTTTTGCTGTGCTCCGTTGGCGGGAATTTGGCGATCGCTGGGGTTCTGCTGTACGACTTCAATTTTACGCAAAACAACATCGTTGTACATCCGCTCTTGCAGCGCCATATACACGAGTTCGTAACCGTGTTGGACGCAAAATTCATTAACGGCTTCGACTACGCCATACTTACCAAAATCAGACGTACTGAAGTAAATGTAGTCGTTTAAAGCAATTAACCCCTCTGGCTTCATCTTTTCGCGCGAGGCTTCGAGATCGCGTTTTGCACCGCCGTAGGAGTGATCGCCATCGATATAAATCCAGTCTAAGCTGTTATCTTCCCAAGAGCGAATGATTTCGGGCGAATTGCCCAAATAGACTTCTACCTGACCGCTTTCGATTTCCGCTGCGAATTTTTCCCGAGCTAATGCGATCGCATCTGGATCGAGATCGACTAAATACAGCTTTTTCGGCTGCGTAACCTCCAGGATTTTCTCGGAGAATGTGCAGTGCATAATCCCAATTTCCGCACAAACCCCATTTTTGGGCATCTGCTCCAGCATTTTATAGCGATTTTCCAATAACCGGCAGTTGCAAATATGTTCGTCCGCCAAAGTTTTTGCCCCCGGCCACATCGAACGTCGCTCCTCAGCACTTAAATCTTCGAGACTCGAACAACCCGTGATTTTTCTGATAAAAGACCGTACTCGTTCGGATTTTCTTGGGTACATGGTTATTATTTCTTAAAGGGTTTAGGAAGTAGAAAGTGAAGTGCCTTACTCTCTTAATTCCCAATTGCAGAGCGTTAATATCCAAGAAGCTAAAAGCTTCGAGACATCGACTGCAAATTTGCGGATTAGGCACAACCTCATAGCAATATTTTTGTCCGTTCACCGCAATTCTGCGGTAAATACAAGAGAGTTATCTCCGGATTCTAAGCTAAACCTCTAGCTTATTTTTACTAGATGATTATTCTTAAACTATAATGCCATACTCAGTATTGAATTGCCTAGCGTGACTGGCTTTACAGTATTTTTATTTCTTTCGTCAGAGTTTTTTAAAAAGGTAAATACTCTAGATTTTTACTAAATTCAGTGAGGGGTCATACCCCCTACCCCATTATTTTATCTGAAGTCGTTAGGAGCTAACAAACAGCACTGAAATTCAGGTTTTTATCGAACTTCACGCTTACTCTATAGGCTCAAACAAAGCAGAATTAAGGCAGAGCATTGCTCTGCCCCTACCGATAAAATCCTGAATCCGAACAGGGGCTAATTCAACCCCCATCGCTGTCTGGACTTTCAACTTGAAAGCGTTCCAGTAAAAGGCGGAGTAGGATTTCGGGGTCGGTTTCGCTAACGCCAAGTTGACTGGCAATTTGTTGAGCTAAATTTTCATCTTGTTGTATTCCCAACAATAGTTCGTCCGGAGTGACGTACTTGACTTCAGGGGCATCATAGGATTCATCGGCATCGATGCCGCTATATTCCAAAATCGGGTTGCGAGTTGCCCTGCGCTGAAGTTCTTGGGCGATTGCATTCGACATCGCGCCCACTTCCATGATTTTCGGTAAATACTGAGTTTGCTGCGCTAAAAGAGTTAATTTTTGCGCCAATTCTAAGTCTGGAGTGGGGGAAGCTAATACTTTAGGAGCATAGTAACGTTGCAGCCAATGAACCCACGTAACGTGGCTGCCTTGCTCTCCGAGTTGCTCGAAAAACCTTTGGACGCGGAGCGTTTGCCAGCCGTGGGACACGCCTTCAAGCAATTGCTCGAACAGGAATGCACAGTCTTCATCACTTAAGGAAGGAATGGAGCGAGCGTCGCTGGCTGTGGTTGGAGCCGTTACTCGCGCCGTAGTGCTGTTATCTGAGGATTGAAAAAAATTTTTGAGCGATCGCCAAGTCTTATCGAACATTTTTATTCAACATCGTTCATTTCCCCCATTATGGAGGTAATTGTACGACGCTTGCGTAAGTCTAGCATTTCAGCAAGACCCGGTTCGCGGCGATCGAGGGGCATAACCGTTTCCGCTGGGACAACGCTCACTTGCGGTTCTTCTCCCGAGCCTCGGGTGCGGAAAGATACGGGTTTTGAAGGCTGCGCTGGCAGTCGCGCGCGAACGTGCGAAGCCGGTGCAGGTTGCCATGTTACCGCACGCTGGCTATACCCATTCAGTTGCGGTCTTTGGGCGGGGTGAGGGCGAACTGGCGGACGCACCGGTTCTGCTAATAAGTTGCGAGGAACCCGTGCTGAGGTTTGAGAAGAGACGAGGGGTGGGGAGTGACGTTTCTTGGGTTGGGGCGGAAGTGAGGTATTGCTCTTTTGTTTGGAGCGGACTTTACGCTTAACGCGCTGGCGGTTCGGGTTAGGAGCCTCGCCAGCGTGTTTTAACTTATAAGTTATAAACCATCCGCCCGTTGTACTCGCGAGCAGCACGAGCAACCACTTTGCACCCGTTGCTTGGTGTTCGGGTTGAACGGCGGTCTGGTTAGGCGGAGGAGTGGAGGTTGAACTTGTTGCGTCGAGGGCTGTTGAGGATGAGTTATGTTGCAAGTCACTAGGGTCGAAACCCGGGTCGAGTAACCCCACCAGCGCTAAAGCACCGATAATCGTCACTGACAGGAACATCCCACTCCAGATTTTGAGCTTATGCTTGGCGATCGCTTGATGGAGCAGATCGAGATAATACTGTTTTTGACGATAGCGTTCGGATCCATTGACCATTCATGCCCCCAACCCTAGCATTTAGGACTTTAAACTCGGACTAAAGAATTTTAGCACGCTTATTTAATGGGGGAAGAATTCGTTATCCGTACCGGCGACGGACAACCCGCAACTCTTATAAATTCGCGAAAGCCGTCATCATTGCGACGATCGCCAGACTCATCAATGCAAAGACAAGGACGATACCGACCGAAGGCGCAAACGGATTTGAGTTGATGGTTTTCATAGCTCTTTATCGATTCTTTTGAATCGCTTTTAATTCTTTATGCTCTCAATATAACTAAGCCCGATCGCGGCTCTCATAAATGAGATATTTCTTTGCAAAAAGTCAAAAAAAGCAATGTTTTCTTGAATAAAGGATTACTTTTTGCAATGGCAAAGATAGCAGATTTCGTTTTTTCGCGCCCGTAGCCCTCACCTTCAAACTGTAAGATGATTTGAAGACTTGTAAGAATATATAGAGGAACTCAACGAATGACCGTTGCCACCACAACTCCAGCCTTTTGTCAAGGGATTCAACACTTTGGCGAAGACTGGCCTAACTTTAAAGAATATGGAAAAGAAGCCGCGATCGCGCCCGGTCAAACCGCGATCGCATCCCCAAGCGATAAAACCGCCGTTTACCAAACGCTCCTCGCTGCCGACGCACTGCGCTACCTCACCCTACAAACCACAGCCAGCAAAGAATCCGGGCATCCCGGCGGCTTCGCCAGTATTGCCGACGCGATCGCAGCCCTCATCATGCTCGGTTACAAAAACCTCACCACCGAAGTCGGCCACCACGCCCCCGGATTTTACAGCACCATGTTCCTCGATCGCTCCCTCGAAGACATGGGCATCCACACCGTCGCCGACTTAGGCGAACGATTCCGAGAAATGCACGGCCTCCTCGGCCACCTCTCCGGGCAAATCCCCGGACTCCTCAGCCCCGCAGGCCCCCTCGGCCAAGGTCAACACTTCGCAATGGCCGGAGCCAAACTCTACCCCGACACCCTCTTCCCCGTCACCATCGGCGATGGCGGACTCGGCGAACCCTACATCATGAGTAGCTTCGGCCACTTCAACACCGCCTACCCCCAACGCACCAACTTCCTGCCCATCCTCGTCTGGAACGGCTACTCCCAAGAACACCACAGCATGGTGTCCCTCAAAACCAACGAGGAAATGATTGCTTACTGGAAAGGCAACGGCTTCAGCGAAGTCATCCTCATCAACGCCAAAGACTACGACGATGCCAACCAAGCAGGCGAATACATCGATAGCACCAACTTCTCATTCAACAAACGCCTCGAATTTACCCAAGCCATCCTCGAAGCCGTCGATAAAGCCGCCAAATCTGCCCTTAACGGAACCCTCACCGTCCTCATCGTCAAACAACTCAAAGGCGCAGGCGTACACAAACGCGGCGCGCAATCCCACAACCTTTATCCCGGCGACAGCCTCAACAAAGACTACATCGTCGATGCCTTGAAAGCGCGCGCCCTCAGCCCCGAAGCGTGGCAACTCGTCCGCACCAACTTCGAGCGCGCGGGCGGCAGTCCGGCAGCCAAGCACGTCGTCACCGAAACCGAAGCCAGCGTTCCCGACTTAGGCGAACTCCCCTTAACCGAATACCCTGTCGGCGGCGATAAAAAAGTTGCCACCACCGCAATGGGCGAACTTGTCGTTCATGTCGGCAAAAAAGATCCCAACTTCGTCGTCACCAACGCCGACGGAAATGCTGCTTCTGGGATTAACAACATCAACGTCGGCTTGAAAATCATTCATCCCACCACCGACGACACCTACTTCCAAGCCCCCCAAGGTCAAGTTTACGAACCCCTCAGCGAAGATGCTTGCGCCGGTTTAGCAGTAGCCCAAGCTCTTTTTGGCGCGCGTACCCTCTGGTGTTCCTACGAATCCTTCGCCGTCAACGGGCTTCCGATTTGGCAAACCGTTACCCAAGCAATGGCAGAATTGCGCCGTCCGACTCCCTCCACCATTACGCTCTTTACTGCTGGTGCGTTGGAACAAGGACGCAACGGTTGGACGCACCAACGCCCGGAAATCGAGAATTACTTTGCGGCGATGATGCGTAACGGGAATATTTTTCCACTCTTCCCCTGCGACGCGAACAGCATTCAAGCTTGCTACGAATGGGCTTTAAGTACGAAGAATAAAGGGATTACCATCACGGCAAGTAAATCGCCGCTGCCAATTTTCACCACCCTCGAACAAACGCGCCAAGGTTTGCAAGAAGGCGGCATTATCTTGCACGACAGCGAAGGAACGAAAAAAGTCGTTTTTGCCGTTATTGGCGATATGACGTTAGGGCCTGTTTTTGATGCAGCTTCGCAGTTAGAAAAAGAAGGGTTCGGCGTTCGGATTGTTTCTGTTATAAATCCGCGTCGGTTGTATCGTCCCAGCGATGTGGCTTGGGAAAGTTGCGCGCAAGCGGACGGCAACTTCCTTGATGATGCGGGATTCGATCGCATCTTTGGCGGCGATGCGCTAATCGGTGTCAGTGGGGGGACGAGTGCAATGCTCGAACCCGTGATTCTCCGCAGTACGACTCCGCGCGATATTTTTGCCTGGAAGCGCGGCGAAACAACGGCGAGTGCAGGGCAGTTAATGGCGTTTAACGGATTGACGGCGGATGCGCTAACCCAACGCGCCGCAGCGTTGCTTGCCTAAACCTTCACGATCTGAGGTGGGGAGAGGGAAGGCTCTGTTTAGCTTAACTTCTGAGAGAGCATTCCTCACAGAAGTCAGTCGCACTAAACCATTTGGGGATTCGTCCTTTTGAAGATCTGCTTGTAGGTTGCAGCTTGTAGTATTAAAAAGTTAGATTGGGAAAGCACCTGGATTCTGCGTTTAGCAAATAACTCATGATGACTATCGGGACTGATGCTTTGGATCGAACTTCAAACTTGAAGTATGCTCGCTTTTTGCTGGCGGGAACTTTAATTGCGATCGCCTTACAAGCTGCTCCTGCTCGCGCTAGCGAATACGCCCTTCAACCGTCCTGTCCCTCTATTCCCCCTCCCGGCGGCGTAGTCTGTTATACGCCTGCAACGGCTCCTCGCTTGCGACGAAATAGCCAAGGGCAAATGGTGAGAAACTGGCAGAATTTTTTGCAACGAATGGGCTACTTTAAGGGGCCTGTTACCGGATTTTACGGCCCTCAAACTGAAGAAGCGGTCAAACAATTTCAACGGGCTAAGGGTTTGCAGGCGGATGGTGTTGTTGGGCCGGCAACTTGGAGGGAATTAATGCGGGCTAATGCGGGTTAATACGGTTGGCTTGTGCTAGAAACGCTAGTATTTGGGAGATATAGTCCAGTGTCGGGATAAAAGTTAATTAATCATCTGCGCGTCCAATCTACTTTGGTTACTTTGGACGCGCGGAAGAGGGAAGAGACTCTCGGACTATATTTAGGCGTAGTGTTGGCTAAAATCCCGCTATGTTTTTTAAGTTGCGTTTTTTCCAACGTCTTCTGCACCAACAGCGACTGCAAACTGTTCTCGTACTGCCTTTTGTCTTGCAAATTTGTATGGCAGTTGGCTTAACGGGATATTTATCATTTAGAAATGGAGACAAAGCGGTTCGCGATCTCGCTACTCAATTGCAAGCGGAAACGGGGCGACGAGTCGAGCAACACCTCGATAGTTATTTAGCACTTCCCCATCAGATTAATGCTCTGAATTTGGATGCGATCGCGCGTGGAGAAATTCAACTCCAAGATATCAAAGGTTCGGCTCGCTACTTCTGGAAACAATCGCAAATTTTCCCTCAATTTAGTTATATCGGGTATTATCTGGACGACAATACGGGCAGCGGCACGGGACGCTGGTTTAAAGGAGAGGAAATTGTCGCTTCCCTCCATCCCGGCGGTCAACTGAAAGAATTCACCTACGGTATTGACAACAACGGCAACTTGACCGCTATGCTCCAAGAGGGCGAGTATGAAGGCACGAAAGAAGCTTGGTATATCGATACTGTGAAAGCGGGGAGGCCGATTTGGGGGCGAATTTATTCGGCGATGAGCTACGAAGGGTATGTTGCTGCTTCTGCGGATGCTCCTATTTACGATCGCGACGGCCGCCTGTTGGGGGTCATTGGAATCGATCTTTTGCTGTCAGATATTTCTAAATACTTGCAAAGTATTAAAATGAGTCCGAAAAGTCGGATTGCGATTTTCGAGCGCGACGGACATTTGATTGCTAGTTCTAGCCAGCAGCCGGTTTTTTTCCAGGCGCAGGAAGAGGTTTTGCGCTGGCAGATTGAGGATTTTCCCGATCCGACTTTGCAGGCGATCGCGCGCGAAGCAAAAGACCGATTAGGCAATTTCTCTTCAGTTCGCCTTCCCCAAACCCTAACGCTCGCCCTTAACGACCAGCCCTACTTCACGAGTATTATTCCTTGGCGCGATCGCTATGGCTTAGATTGGTTAGTCCTGATTACGTTTCCCGAATCCGACTTTACTGCCCAAATTGAAAGGAACACTCGCACGACCATCCTACTCTGTTTGTCGGCGCTCGTCTTAGCGATTATTCTCGGTTTTTATACCTCCCGCTGGATTGCTACGCCAATCTCTAGCTTAAAAAAAGCCTCTCAAGCCATTGCTGACGGCAATCTCCAACAGCAAATCCCCCCTAGTTCCCTCCAAGAAATCAATGCGGTGGGGCGAGCGTTCAATGGCATGGCAGCCCAATTGCAAGCGTCTTTTGCTGCCTTAGAACGGAGCAATCAAGAACTCGAAACCCGCGTCACCCAGCGCACGGTTGAATTGAGCGAAAAAAATGCTCGACTCAACCAAGCCCTAGCTGAATTGCAGAAGGCTCAAGCAAGAATTATTCAAGCAGAAAAAATGTCTGCTCTCGGTCAAGTTGTGGCAGGAATTGCTCACGAAATCAATAATCCTATTAACTTCATTTATGGCAATCTTATCTATTTCAATACTTACAGTCAGGATCTGCTGAAGTTAGTCCATCTCTATCAAGAAGAATTCCCAAAACCGAGTTTGTCCTTACAGGAATACTTAGAAGAAATCGATCTAGATTTTTTGAGTCATGATATAGAGAAATTGATAGATTCAATGCAGGAAGGGACGCAAAGAATCAATAAAATTGTCGAATCTCTTCGCAACTTTTCGCGCTTGGATGAAACCGATTTAAAATTAGTGAATTTGCATGAAGGAATTGAAAGTACGCTCGCCATTGTCCGAAATCGCTTGGAAGCGACGCGCCAACGCTCGGCAATTCAAACCCTTAAAATGTATGGTGAAATTCCTCCAGTAGAATGTTACGCGGCTCAACTCAATCAAGTATTTTTACACCTATTGAATAATGCGATCGATGCTGTGGAGGAAGCGAACTTGAAGGGGGCGACAGCCGCAGAAATTCGCATCGAGACGGAGCAAGTGAGCGATCGCGTCCGAATTAGCATTAGCGATAGTGGAATCGGGATTGAAGAAAGCGTGCGCGATCGCATTTTCGATCCTTTTTTCACCACAAAACCCGTCGGTCGAGGGACAGGAATGGGATTGGCGATCGCGTATCAAATCGTGACGGAAATGCACGGAGGCGAGTTGACGTGCGATTCCGCTGCCGGACGGGGGGCGCGGTTCGTTATCGAGATTCCCACGCGAGCGGACAGAAGTATAATCGACGAAGGTTAAAATATAAAATAGTCTGTCAAGCTCGATGTTATAGCGCTGCGCGATCGGGGACGGGGTGAGGGGGTGGATGGGTATTTGTGAAATTCTCTTGAGGGCAACGCTCTCCATCGCGGAAACGATCGATAATTTAAGATACTTAACATAAAGTCTGTTCCGAGTCTATTGCTCGTGCCATCTCAAAAAACGACAAAGATCGACCTGAATCGAGAGTATCCCTGTCCGTGTCGGCGACGGGGAACCCTGCAACCGATTGTCCTAACGGAGGCGTTGGGTTGCGATCGCTGCCAGCAAATTTTTGTTGCCGAAGAAAGCGGATCGGGCATCGAGCAACTGTCCGCTACTTATCCTTACAAACGGTCTTGGCGGTGGACGGGCAATCGCTGGGTGGCAGTCAAGGCAGGCTTCGGAGAAAGTTATCTGCCGGTTGCCTTGACGATTGTAGTATTGATGTTAATGGTGTGGTTGCCTTTAGCGTTGCGATCGCCGTCCGCTCATATTATCTTCTGGGTAATTGCCGCTGTTTTACTCGCAATCGTGCCAGTCTTCATGCTTTGGTTATCTTATCGGCGTTAACTGCGATGGTCTCTGAAATTCCTACCGACTTCCCCGATCCGACACTCGCGGTAACGCAAAGTGCTTATCGGGCTTCGGCAATACTGGCAACGCTGAAAGGGAGCGATCGCGTTCGAGGCATTCAAGCCATGTCAGAAGCGCTGCAAAGTGCGATTGAGGAGATATTAGAAGCCAATACCCTCGATTTGGAAACGAGCCGAGAAATGGCGATGCCTGAATTAATTGTGGAATGGTTGAAGCTTACTCCCGAACGCCTCAACGCCGCGATCGAAATCTTAAATCGCCTCAGCGAACTCCCCGACCCAACGCTGCGAACGATCAATGCCTCCTACCAAATCGAACGCTCCCAAACCTACTGTCAACTGATGCCTCTCGGCACCATTGCCCTGATTTATGAAGCTTTTCCGGAATTAGGTGCGATCGCGGCGGGATTGTGCCTGAAAACGGGTAATAGCTTAATCCTGCGCGGTAGCAGCGAAGCGTCTCATACCAATACTGCCATCTATCAAACCTTGCAACTCGCTCTTGAAGATGCAGGTTTGCCCATCGGTTGCTTGGAAACACTGCCCGCCGAGAGTGGTTCCTCAATTAAAGACCTCGTGACCAAAGACCGCTATCTCAATCTCGTCATTCCTTACGGTCGTCCGAGCTTAGTCAAGCAAGTTACCAATCTCGCCACCGCCCCCGTTTTGAGATCGGCAATGGGGAATTGTTACCTGTATTGGTCGGATAGTGGCGATTTAGACGTAGCGCGGTGGGCGATTATTGACAGTCACGCCAGCGAACCGGATCCCGTCAATGCGATTGAAAAAGTGCTGGTTAGCCGATCGCAAAAATCTACCTCTTTAGTTCGATTGTTTAATAGCCTCGCCGAACAGGGATTTCAACTGCGCGGAGACGAACAATTGGTGAGTGACTATCCCAAGCAATTGAGTCCGGCTGACGAGAACGAGTGGGGAGAGACGTATCTCGCTAAAATCGTCGCTTTTAAGGTTGTGGAAGATATCGAAGACGCGATCGCCTGGATGAATCGCTACAGCAGCGGCCATGCCGATTGCCTCGTCTCGGAATCCTATCACGAAAGCCATCTTTTTGCCCGCCGCATCGATAGCGCCCTCGTCTACATCAACACCTCGCCGCGTTTCAGCCGCAATCCTAAAAGTGGCGATTCCGTATTTCTAGGGATGTCCAATCAGAAGGGTTATCGCCGGGGTTTAGTGGGCTTAGAGACGCTTACAACACTAAAACAGGTCGTTCAAGGCGATCGCCGTTTTTGACGGAGAAGGAAACGCGGGCAGGAATTGCAAAGCTCACCTCAAACTCTGGCATAATTACAGTATTATCACTTAGCTCACTGGGGGTCGTAGATTTGCGGAAACGGTAACACAGCCTCATTTCCAGGCTTTCAGTTCATTAAAAGTTTATTAAAATCCGCCCAAACATGAAAATTTCATGAACTACCGGCGCTAAAAATTCAAGATTTCTCCCGATGTATTTATCGCGACAACCTTCTAAAGTAGTAATTAAGGTAAGAGTTAAGCAATCGAAACCAATCGGGAAATGAAAGTAAGCCAGTTTTTCAGAATTAAAAATTCTGCGTCATCAAAGCAGCGCCGACCTCGCCACTAATCTCTCGGCGTTGTTTAAAAACGACTCAATAAAGTTTTTGTTTTACGAATATTGACCCTGCAATTGTCTCTCTACAAGAAATGACAATTGGCTCGCGGCAAACAGTTTTGGGCTAGATCTGGGTTGAGGCGTTGTTGCTAGCGCCTCAACTTTTCTTTTTTAGGTTAAATTACATCCTTTCCAACACTGGAATTCCCAGCAACGAGAGTCCTAACTTTAATGTCCGCGCTGTCAAATCGCAGAGAATCAAACGCGAGGTTCGCAAGGGTTCTTCCGACTTTAATACGGGACAGTTTTCAAAAAACTGGTTGAACTTTTGACTTAACTCAAATAAATACTGACAGAGGCGATTGGGTAATAATTCTCGCTCGACTTCCGCTAGCGTTTCTCCCAATTGTAAAAGATGTTTTGCTAAAATCAACTCTTGCTCTGTATCGAGCATAATCTTAGCGTTAGAATCGAGTTTGTCGAAATCAACTTCGCCCTTACGACTGATGCTTTTAATGCGAGCATAAGCATAAATCAAGTAAGGAGCCGTATTCCCTTTCAAATCTAACATCCGATCGTAACTAAAGATGTAGTTGCTAACGCGATTTTGACTTAGATCGGCATATTTTACAGCACTAATCCCGATCGCCGTTGCGACCTCTTTTTTAAAGGCTTCAGTTTCTTCTCTTTGCTCGGTTTGAAGGCGAGTTTCAAGATCGGAATAGGCGTGAGAGATGGCTTCATCTAATAAATCCCGCAAGCGAACGCTTTCCCCCGATCGCGTCTTGATTTTTCCGCCATCTTCTCCTAAAACTAAGCCAAAAGGAACGTGAACGATTTCAACGCCATCGGGAAGCCAACCCGCCTTTTTTGCAACTTTGAACACTTGCGCGAAATGATTGGCTTGTCCCGCATCAGTGACATAAATAATGCGTTTTGCCCCATCATTTTGAATGCGGTAACGCAGCGCTGCTAAATCGGTCGTTGCGTAGTTATAACCGCCGTTCGATTTTTGCACGATTAAGGGTAACGGATCGCCGGATTTGTTCGTAAACCCTTCCACAAAAACGCATTGCGCGCCCTCATTTTCTTCCAATATTCCCAACTCGGCTAAATCTTCCACAACACCTTGAAGGAGTGGATTATAAAACGACTCTCCCCTCTCCTCAAGTTGAATATCGAGGCGATCGTAAATGACTTGAAATTCCCGCCGGGACTGCTCGCAGAGTAACTGCCACGCTTTGCGACTATCTTCATCTCCCGCTTGGAGTTTAACAACTTCTTGACGGGCGATTTCCTTAAATTCTGTATCTTCATCGAAGCGAACTTTAGCTTTTCTATAGAAAGCAACTAAATCTCCAATATCCAAAGCATCAGCCGCTACCAAAGCATCTGGATAAACTTCCCTAAGATAGGCAATTAACATCCCGAATTGAGTTCCCCAATCGCCCACATGATTGAGGCGCAAGACATCATGACCGCGAAACTCTAAAATACGAGCGATCGAGTCACCAATAATCGTCGATCGCAAATGACCGACGTGCATTTCTTTGGCAATATTGGGGCTAGAAAAATCGACAATTTCTCGTTGGGGTTCTTCGGCTTGTTCTACTCCCAAACGGGGATCGGATTGGATACTGTTTAATTGCGCTGCGAGGTAATCGGGTTTTAGGGTGAGATTAATGAAGCCCGGACCGGCAATTTCCGGCGTTTCGCACATGACACCGACATCGACGCGATCGATAATTTGTTGGGCAATATCTCGCGGTTTTTGTTGAAGCGGTTTTGCGAGGGAGAGGGCGACATTGCATTGATAGTCGCCGAAGCGAGGATTGCTTGCAGCAACGACAACGGGATCGGTATTGCTATATTGAGAACCAAAAGCAGAAACTAAAGCTTGACTGAATTTTTGTTTGAGTTGTTCTTGGATGGAAATCATTGATAATTGATAATTGATAATTGACTGTCACCTCGTCTCCCCGTCTGCCCGTCACACACAGTTTGAAGGCGCGACAACAAACTCTTATCTTAAACGTATTAAACGGCTTATGCGGGCGATCGCGCGATGAAATCTTGGTGTTCTGCCGACTGCAACCCTTGCTGAAGAACCGCAACCACCGACGCTGCATCTCCTCGCTCAAATGCCGTCACCGACAGCCACAATCCCGGAAATACTTCGCTGCGAATAATCCCATCCGCATCGGCTTCTAAGGCTACATATCGACCTTCGCGCAGGCGAAACCAATCGAGGCGCGCTTCGTAACTTTGCCAGACGAGATACTCCTCCACGCCATTGCGTCGATAAGCCTTGAGTTTATCGTTGAGATCGTAGGAGGCGCTGCTAGCGGCAATTTCGACAATCAGTTCTGGCGCGCCTTCGAGGTAATCGTCATTGCTAATGCGGGAATTGCCGCCCGTTTCTCGGCGTAAGTAAGCATCGGGCTGCACTTCGTTGTCGGCATCGAGGCGAACGGTAGCATTATCCCCCAAATCAACTCCCGGCGTTGCAGCCCAATAGACTCCTAACCAAGTCATTGCCAACGCATGGGGTTTAGCATGGTGATTAACGCGAACGGGGGAAGCCACGTAAACAACTCCTTCTACTAATTCGGCTTTTTTGAGGTGGGGCATGGCGCGGTAGCGACGCTCGAATTCGAGGCGCGTCAAGCGATCGCCATTTTCTAGAGGAGGAAGGATTGTTGTTTGCAATAGGACAGTCATAGTCGCGATATTCGGCTTGCGATCGATTCAAACATACTTAGTCGAGAGTGAGTTGCGCGATAAAATCTTGGTGTTCTGCCGACTGTAACCCTTGCTGAAGAACCGCAACCACCGACGCTGCATCTCCTCGCTCAAATGCCGTCACCGACAGCCACAATCCCGGAAAGATTTCGCTGCGAATCATCCCATTTGCATCGGCTTCTAAGGCTACATATCTACCTTCGCGCAGGCGAAACCAATCGAGGCGCGCTTCGTAACTTTGCCAGACGAGATACTCTTCCACGCCATTGCGTCGGTAAGCATTAAGTTTATCGTTGAGATCGTAGGAGGCGCTGCTGGCAGCAATTTCGACAATCAGTTCTGGCGCGCCTTCGAGGTAATCGTCATCGCTAATGCGGGAATTGCCGCCCGTTTCTCGGCGTAAGTAAGCATCGGGCTGCACTTCGTTGTCGGCATCGAGGCGAACGGTAGCATTATCCCCCAAATCAACTCCCGGCGTTGCTGCCCAATAGACTCCTAACCAAGTCATTGCCAACGCGTGGGGTTTAGCATGGTGATTAACGCGAACGGGGGAAGCCACGTAAACAACTCCTTCTACTAATTCGGCTTTTTTGAGGTGGGGCATGGCGCGGTAGCGACGCTCGAATTCGAGGCGCGTCAAGCGATCGCCGTTTTCTAAGGGAGGAAGGATTGTTGTTGGCGATAAGGCAGTCATAATCGCGGTATTCGGCTTGGGTTGATTCAATTGTACGCGATCGCTTTCTCGGTGGGGATTAAAGCTTGCATTCGAGCGAATTAAAGACTTTACGGGCTTTTGTTTCGCGATCGCGCCCCAAAACCAGCAACGAAACTTGATATTGATTGCGGGTTAAACTATCAATCGTAACGCTCGCGTCGTAGAGAAGCGCCGGGACGGAAACGCCCCGATCCGTAAAATTCATCTGTCCGCTAGCGATCCGTACCAGAACCAGATGGCCGCAAAAATATTGCTGTTCGGTTCGCCTTGCTGTCACCTGAAAGCCGTTTTGAGCGCCGGAGGATAAAGCTAAGCTTTTGTCGGCGCGTTCGGGGGCATCTTCTGCGTCAGTTTCTTTTCGCACCGGCACTCGCGCGAGCCACAATTGTACTTCAGCACGGTTGGAAGCTTCGAGTTGCGTCAAATCTTTTAGCTCGGGCGGGATAGCCTTACTGGTGACAAAAGCAGTTTTCGAGCCGCCGATATTGACTCCGATTACGCCTCGGGAGCCGCCGGGAATGTCGTAAGTGATTAAACTTTTAGCGATCGCTTCTGCTCGTTCGGGATCGAAGGAATTATTAAACGCCTTGAGCCACAATCCTGCGAGTGCTGTCGTGACAATTAAGACGGCTCCCGCTGCGATCGCAACGCCTTCCCATACTGTCGGTTTGAATTGTTCGATTTTTTCGCTTGTCATCCCCATTTAATCTTATTGATACTACCGGGTTCAAACCGATGAATTCCGAGTGATTCGTACTGTCGGATAATGAGTAACGGGAAAAGCAACGGAATTTGCAATAAAACATTCTTCGTGAGCTTGTTGGTGCAGCGCGATCGCCTTTTCGAGGTTGTCTCCGGCGCTAATCAAAACTTTGGGACGCAGGATAACTTCCGTAAAGCGCATCTTGTTTTCAATAACGCTCATTTTTCCCTCCGCGCGATCGCAATAAGAAATGACTTGAATTCTCGAACGAGCGCATAAGGCTAAATAGCTCAACAGATGGCAGGCAGACAAAGAAATTACTAATAAGTCTTCGGGATTGTAAAGTTTCGCATCCCCTCTAAAAGTTGGGTCTGCCGAACCCACTAACGTGGGTTTTCCTTCCACCTGAACTGTATACTCGCGAGCATAAGAACGGTAGTCAGTCGTTGCACCTTGCGCGGCTCCCGTCCAAACCGTTGCAACTCGATAGAGATGTTCTTTCATGCCTCAAAATTCATCGAGAGCGCGCTCAATCTTGAACGTATTCTTGACCCGAAACTAAGGCTATTTCGGCTCGCACGAATTCTCGACCTAAATATAAAGCATGATCCAACTTACTCAGCGGGCAAGGTTTCGCTTCTTCAGTTATTTTCATCCCGATTTCCTTCGCGGTTCGTCCGGTAAATTTCACCGTTGGCTTTCGTTCTAATTTGCGATCGCACGGGAAAGGTTCGCCCGTCTCCGGATCGACGGCTAAACCTTTTTCGTTGATATTATTCGTGTAATGTTCGGCGCAAATTAACCCTCGTTCCCGATCCACATAAATGATAAAATATCCTGCCGGATCGAGTTCGATGAAACGGTTAGAGAGTGTATTATCGATCGCGGTCAAATTGTCAAGCGCTCTTATCATGGATTTAGCCAAAATTCAATAAACTTAAAATTCTTCGGGGTAGCCGAACTGTCAAGACCTCTTGATTTTAAACGCACGACAGACCTCCTTCTCGATCCTACAACAGTCGCGAGCATAATCTGTCGTGCTGCCAGGTATAGCGTTTTACCAGTCTATTTTTTAATAAGAAACTCTACTGATAGCGTTTCTAAGGATTAAGTATTAAACTTAACGGCAGTGAAACTTCAGAAAATTCTCCAGACCGAGATTATGCAACAGCCGTCCGTAAAATCTATCGCCGTCCAGCCTCTCTCCACAATGGGTGGCGGTGCAGAAACGCGCTCTTCACTGCCCCGATTTCCCCATACTGAGGGGGTAGTGTCAGGAATTCCCTCTAACGTGCGCGTGATTCGTCGCGATGGTTCGAGGGCAAAGCTGAATATTGCGAAAATTCGCAACGTCGTTGCTTGGGCGACAGCAGATTTAGAAGCGAACCCGATCGCCCTCGAAGCGGGATTGGTAACGCGCCTTCGCGACGGCGTAACTACTAGGGAAATTCAAGATAACTTAATCGATTGCGCGCTGGCGGCGTGCAGCCCAGAAGAACCGGATTGGCGTTACGTGGCGGGGCGGCTGCAAGTTTGGAGTTTGTGGAAAGATACGCTCGTTATCCGCAACGCAGAAGGTGTTATTCGCGGCTACGATGCGATCGAAGAGATATACAGCCACTACCCCGAAGTTGTTGCCGCGCAAGTCGCCGCCGGACGGTATACATCGCGAATTACGGAATGTTACAGCGAAGTGGAA
The DNA here is from genome assembly GCF_014698145.1 of Oscillatoria sp. FACHB-1406. NCBI lineage: Bacteria > Bacillati > Cyanobacteriota > Cyanophyceae > Oscillatoriales > Oscillatoriaceae > Oscillatoria > Oscillatoria sp. FACHB-1406. The sequence goes on from NZ_JACJSM010000010.1 coordinate 93,554, forward strand.
CTCGCGATCGCGGGAACCTGGATTAACCCCGACTGGGATAAGGACTACGATTTCGCGGGCATTACCCTACTTTGTAAGCGCTACCTTTTGCCCGACGAACTCCCTCAAGAGGCGCTTCTGACTTGCGCGCTACTCCTCGCCTCTGTCGAAAAGACTGAGAACCGTTTGTGCTGGGCGAAAAAATTCTACGAAGCGATCGCGCAACGCCAAATCTCCCTCGCGACTCCTATTCTCGCCAACCTCAGAATCCCCAACGGTTCCCTCTCCTCCTGCTTTATCGTCGCAATGGAGGACAATCTAGAAAGCATTTACGCAACACTCACCGACACCGCGAGAATCTCTAAGAATGGTGGCGGTGTGGGGGTGAACGTTTCCCGCATCCGCGCGACGGGTAGCTGGGTGATGGGGAAACCAAACGCATCGGGCGGGGTGATTCCTTGGATTAAGTTATTGAATGATACCGCGATCGCAGTTAACCAAGGCGGTCGTCGTGCGGGCGCGGTAACAGTTAGCCTCGATATCTGGCATCTCGATGTACCCGAATTCCTGGAGATGCAAACCGAGAACGGAGACAGGCGGCGCAAAGCTTACGACATCTTCCCGCAACTCGTCGTCTGCGATGAATTTATGCGGCGGGTGGAAGCGAAGGAAGATTGGACGCTAGTAGACCCTTATGAGGTGCGGGAGAAGCTAGGAATCGAGTTGGCTGAGTTGTGGGGGAAGGGTTTCGAGAAAGCTTACCGCCAAATCGAAGCAAGCGCCGGTGATGGATTAATTTTATATAAACGGGTTTCGGCGCGAGAGTTATTCAAGGAAATCATGCGATCGCAGGTCGAAACCGGGATGCCCTACCTCGCCTTCAAGGATACGATTAACCGCGCTAACCCCAACAAGCACGAAGGGTACATTCCAGGGGTAAATTTATGTTGCGAATCCTTCTCCGTCGTCGTTCCTCACAGCCTAGCCCATTGCTGTAACCTTGTCTCGCTCAACTTTGCTAACCTCGATACGGAGCAATTACCGGATATTTGCGCGATCTCCGTCCGCATCCTCGACAATACCATCGATATCACCGCGCCGCCCTTTGCTGACGCGAAAGCCCACAACGATCGCTTCCGAACGATTGGGGTCGGCGCGATGGGGCTGGCAGATTGGTTGGCAAAGCGCCGCCTTCGGTACAGTGACTTACCGGAGATCGATCGCTTATTTGAAGATTTTGGCTATCATTGCACTCGCGCGTCGATGGAACTCGCGAAGGAACGGGGCGCTTATCCGGCGTTTGAGGGTAGCGAATGGAGTCGAGGGAAACTCATCGGCGCTCGCGATGTCGAATGGTTCGTACAATATTCAGAAGGCGGAGAACGCTGGGTGCAGTTATCGCGGGATATCCAAGCGTTTGGCATCCGTAACTCGCATATCACTGCGATCGCGCCCAATACCTCATCCTCTCTCGTCCAAGGGTGTACCGCTAGCGTGTTGCCCGTTTATAGTCGCTTTTTCTACGATAAATGGGCGAAAGGGACGGTTCCGATCGCGCCGCCGTTTATTAAGGAGGCGTTCTGGTTCTATCCTGAAAATAAGACACTCGATCAAAACACGGTTGTTCGCGCGATCGCGGTCATTCAAAAATGGATCGATACCGGAATTTCAATGGAACTACTCTTTAACCTGAATGGTGGCGTATATTTTCCAGAACAACGCGATCGCTCAATTTCTGCCAAAGATATTTTTGAGACATTGCTTCTCGCCTGGAAAGAAGGTTGCAAGGCAATTTACTACATCCGTACCGTCCAGAAGGACGATTTTAAAGAAGGTGCAGCTAATTGCAGTGCTTGCGCGAACTAAAATCATTTGTTATTCGTATTGTTAAAGCTCATAGCTTTCGATACGAATAACTTTTTTCAGAGGTGAATAAAATTAGTGAAATTTTGCCATCCTCAACTTATCCAATCAACACAAACCGACTTTTCGCTAAAGAATGAATTACGAATTACAAATTACGAATTACGAATTAATGTCTGTCAATCCTATCTTTAATCCCAAGGGAGATGACAGCACTGAAACGCGCAAAGCCTGGTTTGGAAATACAACTAACTTAATGCAGCTTAACGATGTTCGTTACAGTTGGGCGATTGGTTTGTATCAACAAATGCGGGAAAATTTCTGGATCCCGCAGAAGCTGGATATTACCCAGGATGTTGTCGATTACTGGAATTTAACGCCCGAAGAACGTAGAGCTTATAATGGTATTTTAGCTTACTTAACTTTTTTAGATTCGGTTCAAACTTGCAACATCCCTCATTTAAAAAGTGCAATTACTGCTCCTGAAATTAGTTTGTGCATGGCCGAACAAATTTCCCAGGAAGGAATGCACAACCAAAGTTATCAATACATTATTGAAACGATCGTCCCCACTGAGAATAGAGCCGCCGTTTATGATTTTTGGCGAACGGATAGCGTCCTTTTTTCGCGTTGCGAGTTTATTGCAGGGTTGTATCAAAACTATGTCGATAAACCGACTCATGAAAATTACTTTGTGGCTTTACTCGCTGATTATTTATTGGAGGGAATGTACTTTTACAATGGTTTTATTTTCTTCTATAACTTGGCTTCAAGAATGTTGATGCCTGGGAGTGCGGATATTTTTAAAATGATCAATCGCGACGAACTTTCTCACGTTCGTTTGTTCCAGAAACTAATTCCCGAAGCGATGCAAGTTTTCCCCCATTCGCGCGATCGCGTCTACGAAATGTTCGATAGCGCCGTGCAGCACGAATGCAATTGGACAAACCACATTATCGGGAACAATATTTTGGGGATTACCGAAGCATCAACCGAGCAGTATACGAAATATTTAGCCAATATCCGACTGCGCGCGATCGGATTGGATTATTTGTACCCGGAGGCGAAATACCTAAAGAGTCCTTACACGCACCTCGAACGTTTTTCTGATACCAAAAAAGAAGCCCACACTAAGGCGAACTTTTTTGAAGCGGGCGTAACGAGTTATGTGATGTCTTCGGGGATTAGCGGTTGGGATGAGATTTAATCCCAATTCCCAGTCTTGATGCACTACATTTTATCTGTAGGGGCATTGCACTGCAATGCCCTAATTCTGCTTCAAACCTACCTTTATATTTCGACTAGATTTCGACAGATATCATTCCCCAGTCTCGATATAATTTTCTGAAATCTCTGAGGGTTCGTTGCTTTGAAGTTTGTTGAACTGAAACTGGATTTCTGAGAAGTAATCGGCGAGATATTGGAGAAGCGTGTAGATCAATAGAATCATCCCTGCCATTTCAAAACTTTCTTCAAGCGTTGTTAGCAAACCGTATAACAAATTTTTCTGTCCGTATGCGTCCGCGTAGCCGCCCGTAATTAATTCCATGCCGAGAGTACCGCCGAGATAAAGTCCCGCAGCCGCTATAATCGCAAGCCTTGTTTTTCGAGGCAAACGCAACAGGAATTTAAGGAAGAATAAGGCGAAAATAGAGACGATAGCGATCCCTGGAAGAACCCAAGCGAAATAAAAAATACCGAGAGACTCTTTACCCAAAGCTCCGCGTATTGGCTCAACTAGCTCCTCGTGCAGCGACCAAGCTTCATCGACAGCCAGAAGGAGAAACCAGAAAGCTAAGATCGCCCATTTCGTCGCGTCGCGCCCTTTTTGTTGCCTTTGTAATAAGGAAATGAGTCCAAGCAGTACAGCCGCGCTTGTTAGGAGAAAGACTGAGAAGAAGGTCGGTATATTTTTTTCAAGGTCAACGTTAAAAAGGGGAATTAACCCGTACAGACTGCCGTGACCGGATGAATAAGTAATCAACTGACCGACAATGCTAGCAAGAATGATGCTAGACGCAATGATTGCTAAAATTTTAGCAATCGATGATGGATTGAGTCTAATTGAATGATTTGATAATGTCATAAGACTTTCTAGAGTTTTGAATTGAAGTCAGTTTTTGTTGAACAATTCTCGCTTCAGTGAAAGTGGGAACTATTTAGGGTTTAAATTTTCTGGCGTTACCTGCATTTTGGGGATTTTTGTAACGCCATCGTATAAGCGTTTAGCTAGCTCTGTATTGGCAGCCTCGGTGAGATGAATGGGATCGAAAAAAGACTGCTCGGCAGCAGGTTTATCGAGCTTATAAAAGTTATAAATGTAGAGGTTATTGGGAAAAGCTTTTTTGAGCGTGTCGTGAACTTTAGCAAGTTCTGCGTAACCTTTTTGACTGCGTTTGAGGTAATCTTCACCCAATTTATTGAGGACGGCTTTTTCAGTTTCGCTCATCGCTTCGGGCGATCGCCCGCTAATTTCCGGTTGCAAAGCGAGGAGGAGGGGAACGCCTGCGGCGGTACACAATTGTAGGAGTTGCTTGGAGTTGTCGCTATAGCGTTGGACGCGCCGTTCTAATTCTGCCTCATTCTCGGCTAAATGGTTCTCGAGGGATTTATCGCGCTCTAATACACCGAAGGTTTTCTCAGCTAAGGGGAGATCGGGCTTCTGCGTCAATCCCCGAACGACGCGATACAAAGCAAAATTGGATAAGAATTTTTGCCACCCTTGACCGAAAGCATCCCAATAATGGGCAGATGGGTCGCTGAGGTACTCTTCGAGTTTGGGAATCGTAGTGGCGATTTCATTGCTTGGGAGTACGAGGTCTGTGTAACCGCCTAAAACGATAATTGCATCGGGTTTGTAGGGGAGAATTTCGAGGGCGAGTTGGGCGAGATAGTTACCGGAGGTATAGCCGGGAACGGCGGCGTTGATGACGCGGTAGCTGCCCGGGCGAACTTTTGGGGGAAGCGCTAGCATTTTAACGCGTTCGGGTTTGTAGAAGCTGAGGGAATCGGGACGGTATTTTTCAGGACTTTGTTGTTGCTGGGAGACTCGTTCTTGCAAGCGCGCTTCTAGTTTTGAGGCGATGGTCGCGGCGTTGTTGGGGCTGCCTTGACCGAAGGCGGTAGAGTTCCCTAAGATGAAAATGCGAACTTCTCCTTTGGGCTTGGCGAGGGGAATGGGTTTGTCGTTGCGAAACCCTTGGTCGTCAATTTGCCAAAGCTGGTTTTTCTGATTTTTTGCGAGTTCGTAACCGGTGTAAGGGCTGGCTTGAGCGAGTAATGCGCCGCTATCGGACAGACCGGCGTAAGGATGTTTGTTGCGATCGAGAAACTTGAGAGCGTAGGCGCTTTGAATGGCGGGTTCGCCTTTGTAGCTGGCAGTTTCTCTACCTTGTCCCGAAACTCCGAGTGCTAATCGAGTCAAAATCTCTAGCAGAATTAAGCTGGGCGGAATTGCAGCCAGAACCATCCATAAAGGCGGTGAATTTCGCTTGCGCTTGCCGTAATAGGAACTGCGATAGGAGGATTTGAAGGAGTTACGGTGAAATTTAAACATCGAAAGATTTTCCGAGCGCTGATATGCAAGGTATGGGGAATTGAGGAGCGTTTTCGTGCAACACCGTCCTCTCTTCTTTGCCTTTAGCTGCGTTAGCTTAGATAGCCGAACCTGAAAGCCACAATATAAATGAATGGTGGATGCCGGACGATGCTATAAAACCTTATCACGCAATTGACAAAAAACCGCAAAATTTGCGCCGATGGTAAAGTTGCACGCGATCGCGCCGATCGCGCCGTTTCTCCTTACTATCGAGCCAACAGTGCAACTCTTAACGTACAATTTTTGAGACGCTTAATACGCTTGCAGGTCAATGCTTTACAAAATCCTCTTTGTCTGCCTCGGTAATATTTGTCGCTCTCCGGCGGCGGAGAATATCATGAATTACGCGATCGAGCGCGCGGGATTGAGCGATCGCATTCTCTGCGACTCGGCGGGAACCTCCAACTATCATATCGGTGCATCGCCCGATCGCCGAATGCAAGCCGCTGCTCGCGATCGAGGAATGATTTTCCAAGGCGCAGCCCGACAGTTTCAAGTCGAAGATTTTGAAGAATTTGACTTAATCATCGCGATGGATAACGAAAATTATCGCGATATTCTCCGCTTGGATCCCCAAGGAAAATATCGCGATAAAGTGCATCTGATGTGTAAATTTGCAACTCGCCATTCCGAGCAGGACGTTCCCGATCCCTACTACGGAGGTCAACAAGGATTCGATCGCGTCATCGATTTGTTGCTGGATGCTTGCGATGGCTTATTACAGCACGTCCTCGAAACCGAATCTTTCTAGCTGCCACCGCGAGAAATTAATTATTGGGCGGGGGCGGATCGACATCATCCCCAATTAAATTCACCATTGCTTCGTTCAAATCTCCCGGATCCATAAACAGAATCTTCGAGTTCGTACTGGTACCAATTTTTTCGTTCGCTTCGACGTAGCGCTGCGCTAGTAAAAAGTTGAGAACTTGTTTGCGAGTGCTGCTGCGATCGAGGGCGTTAGAAATCTTTTCGATCGACTCAACTAACCCTTCCGCTTCCGTCACTTCAGCGCGTTTTTTACTTTTCGCGGCCCGCTCTTTTTCCAAAGATTCCATCACAGCAGGCGTAGGTTGTAATTCCTGAACTTCAACGCGGGTGATTTTAACGCCCCAATTCGATGTTGCTTCGTCTAACTGGCGTAAAAGCGTTTTATTGAGGGAGTCGCGCGCGGCATAAGTATCTTCTAAATCGAGACGACCGATTTCAGAACGCAACGTCGTCAGCACCAAATTTTCAATCGCGTGTTGAATATCTTCGACCACGTAAAAGGTTTTTTCGAGGTCAATAATCTGCCAATAAACGACCGCATCAACTCTCAGCGAAACGTTATCTTTAGTGATGGTATTTTGGGGGGGAACGTCTAGAACCTTTTCTCGATTCGTATCTTCGACTACAATCGTATCGAATAACGGAGTAACGAGATGAAGCCCCGGCGAGAGCTTGCGATGGAATTTACCCAATCGTTCTACGAGCGCTTCGTTACCTTCGCTGACGGTACGCAGTGCCAGCAGGCAATAGCCGATGCCACCTAAAGATACGGTAATCAGGCTGTAGAGAAGATAGTCGAGCATTGTTTTAACCTTTGAGTTAGAATTCGGGACACTCGAAAGCAGTCAGCCCTAAAAGGCGATATGCCCCTAGTTTATCCTTTTTTATGACGGCAGAGCGGGGGAAATGGGGATAATTGAGAACGGATAATCGAGTTAATCGAGGCTTTCACGGTTGATATCGGCCGCTGAGGGGATAAAACGACGATGGGAGATGCGATCGCAGTTTTGGCTAGTATAACCGCGATCGCGCTCCACTGCCCGACCGCAACTCTCAGCATCCGGTAAATTTTAAATGTTGAGTAAAATTAAGGAGTCGTTTATTTTGTCCACTTGTAGCGATCCTTAAAAGCTTCTGCGATTCCGCACTCGACCGGCAGCCTGGAAATGCGCGCTTCTGGCTTGCGGACTGTCGCAAGACATCCGATCGAGATTGCTGTAGCTCCTCAATCTCAACTCGACTACCTTTCACATCAAGGAGAAAACCGCATGACAACAGAAACCATCGTTAAACCGTCCGATTCGACTTCTACCGTTCGCAAACCCGCACCGCGTTATCGCGTTCTGCTCCATAACGACGACTTCAACTCAATGGAGTATGTCGTACAAACGCTCATGCAAACTGTCGCCGGTTTGACGCAGCCCCAAGCCGTCAATATCATGATGGAAGCCCACACCAGCGGTACGGCGCTCGTCATTACCTGCGCCCTCGAACACGCTGAGTTTTACTGCGAAACCTTGAAGAATCACGGGCTAACGAGTACCATCGAACCCGACGAATAAGTTTTAGCCCTCTTGAAACTCAACCTTCATCGAATTGCTACTTACCCAGCCCCTCTACGGCTGGGAATTTTCATTCTCTGCTTGCTGGTGTTGTGGCTTCCCGTCGCCGCCCCTCTCTCATGGCTATTGCGCGACAACCCTAATTTAGCGACGATTGTAACGATGGGTTCCCTGGCGATTCTCTTTCTCCTGTTCGTCCCGAAGTGGGGGCAATGGGTTTACGGCGAATCGGCGATGTACGCGCGCTACGGGCTGCACTGGACGCGCCGCAACGGGGTTGCCCTCGTACAAGGATTGAGCATCGGCTTAAGCTTTGTTTTGGGGCTGTTTGCGCTGATGGCGATGTTGGGATGGGTGCGACTGCAAAGCGCGCCCTATTTATTGCGCTTTGTGGTTGAAGGGCTATTGAGTGCTTTGGGGGTGGGATTTGCTGAAGAATTATTTTTTCGCGGTTGGCTGCTCGATGAGTTAGAACGAGATTATTCGCCCGCTGTTGCGCTTGGAGTCGATGCGGTTATTTTTGCGACGCTCCACTTTATTAAGCCCTTTACAGAAATCCTGCGGACTTTTCCGCAATTTCCCGGCTTAATCTTGTTAGGATTGGCGCTGGTGGGGGCGAAGCGATCGCGCCGCAATTGTTTGGGAATTGCGATCGGACTTCACGCTGGTTTGGTTTGGGGTTACTATATCCTGAATGTGGGTAAGGTGGTGCAATATTCCCAGGCCGTGCCGGAGTGGGTAACGGGAATCGATCGCAACCCGCTATCCGGAGCGATGGGATTGGTGGGCTTAAGCATTCTCGCGTTAGTCTTTTCGAGCAGCCCCAAGTTTCGGAAACCCTAAGAAGACGGGGATAATTCGTAATTCGTAATTCGTAATTCGTAATTCGTAGTTTATCACTCAGAATTCACAATTCCCCTTTCCCCATTCATCACTCATCACTCATAATTCATCACTCATTAACCCAACGCCATCGGCCCCAAATACTTCTGTAAATAGGGCGAAAAGACCTCATAAATGAGCGTTAAGGGTTGTCCGCTATGCCAGAATAAGTAATGCCTGCCCCAAAAGGGGCCTTTTTCTTGAAAGGCAACTTCTAACGCTTCGCAATTGCCGTAATACAGCCCTTGAATATCGCGATATAACTCCGAATGCAAACTCGCTAAATTATCCCAAATCGGAAGGGAACGATTTTGCAAGTATTCATCAACCAAAGCCGCATCCCACCAAGACGTTGCATAAGCTAGACGCTGCCCGGAAGCCGTTCGCAACCAAACTTGCCGCCGCAGTCGCGGGACAGGAACGGCATTAATCAGTTGCGGCGCGCCATCGTCGCTCAAACCGATGTGGGACATATCGATGACATCGACTTCAATTTTCTCGCGAGTTAAAAGCTTGAGGTGGCGAGTGGGCGAACCATCTCCCAGTAACAAAACTTGCCACGGGGGAGCGAGTTGACTATGGGGCAATCCGTCTTGAACGACGGTTTCGCCGCCTTCCCACAAGGGTTCGAGGGCGTGCCAGGTTGGAGTTAAGGTGAGACGATTTTGGGCTTGCAAGGTTGCAGGGGGGACTTTACAAATCTTTACTCTATATCGATGATAGCGCTTATCAGCGAACAGTTGTCAGTTATATCGCCCCCTCACTCATCTCCGCTTTGCATCAGGCGACAAACTACTTCGGGGCTGCGGCTGTCAGCACTTCATGTCCCTGTTCGGTGACTAAGAGGTTGTCTTCGATGCGGATACCAATACCGCGCCATTCTTCGGGAACTTCCGGTTGTCCTTCGGCTGGTTTGATATCCGGGCCGATGTAAATTCCCGGTTCGACGGTTAGAATGTGTCCGGGTTGGAGCGTTTGCCAAGTCTCCTCGCCGTGCTGATACACTCCAGCATCGTGAACATCTAAACCCAACCAATGGCCTGTGCCGTGCATATAGAAGGGTTTATATTTTTTTTCTTTAATAATCTCCTCGATGTCGCCGACAAGCAAGCCGAGGTCGATTAGACCTTGCACGAGGACGCGGACGGCGGTATCGTGGAAGTCGTTGTAGGGGTTGCCCGGTTGAACGCGCGCGATCGCCTGATGTTGGGCTTCGAGGACGAGTTCGTAGAGTATCTGCTGTTGTTTGGTGAAGCTTCCGCTGACGGGGAAAGTACGAGTCACATCGCCGTTATAGTAGTCGTAGCAGCATCCCGCATCGATGAGCAGTAAGTCGCCGTCCTGCATTTGGCGGGTATTTTCGATGTAGTGGAGAATGCAGGCATTGGCACCGGAAGCGACGATGGAAGGGTAAGCAGGGCCGAGTCCGCCGTTCGAGCGGAAAATATGCTCGATTTCGGCTTGAACTTGGTATTCATAGCGTCCGGGTTTGGCGAACTCGCGGGCGCGATTGTGCGCTTCGCAGGTAATGGCGGTGGCTTTGCGGATCAGTTCGATTTCGGCGCTACTCTTGATTTGCCGTTGGGGGTGGAAGATGGGGTTGGTATCTTCGATGGCGATTGGCCCGCAGCCGCGTTTGGGATATTGAGCGATGAAGCGCTGCCAATGGGCGATAATGGTGTCGTTGAAGGCTTTATCGCGGCCGAGATGGTAGTAGATGCGATCGCAATTTTTGAGGTATTCGGGGAGTTTTTCTTCGAGTTCGCCAATCGGATAAACGATATCCGCGCCAAACTGTTCTTTAGCCCGTTCTACACCGACGCGGTAGCCCGTCCAAGTTTCTTTTTCTGCATCTCGCGGTTGCACGAAGAGAATAAAGCGATGTTCTGGGTGATGGGGCGCTAAGACGGCGACGGCTTCGGTTTCGTTAAAACCCGTCAGGTAGTAAAAATCGCTGTCTTGGCGAAAGGCGTATTCGACATCGTGGTGCATGACGGCGAGGGAAGCGCTGCGAAAGATGGCGGTTCCTTTGCCGATTTTTGCCATTAATTGTTCCCGGCGATCGCGGTATTCTGTAGGTTTGATAGTCACGAACATAATGAATAATGAATAATGAGTAGTGAATAATGAAATTTTACGGTTGTTGAGAGCGAATCTGTTGAATGAATTCGCGCTAGCGCGTTCCGAATTTCCATCTCCCTTCCGTTAAAGTGTTAGTGATTGCCGACTCAAACGCAATCCTCCGGTTCCAAAGCGCAAAGATAATTCGGGTCTCCCCACTCCACTTGTAACGTGCAATGGTCGATATCAAAATTATCGTGCAACGCCCGACCCACTTGAGATAAAAAACTATCGCCGGGATGACCCTCCGGCATTACGAGATGAGCGGTAAGCGCGGTTTCGGTCGTACTCATCGCCCAAATATGCAAGTCATGAATTCGTTCCACGCCGGGGCAATTCACGAGGTAAGACCGAACTTCTCGCTCGTCAATATTCTTCGGTACGCCATCGACAATGAGATGAAAAGATTCTTGTAGGAGCGACCAAGTGTTGTAGATAATTAAACCGCTAATCAATAAGCTAAAAGCCGGGTCGAGCCACAACCAGCGCGTTAGTAGAATACCGATTCCTGCAATTACAACGCCGACCGAAACGAGAGCATCTGCCATCATATGCAAAAATGCCGCTCTAATATTAAGATCGCGATCGCGCCCCGACAAAAACATTAAAGCGGTAATCGTATTAATGGCAATTCCAACGATCGCGACTCCAATAATAATATCGCCTTGTACTTCGCCGGGACGCAGAAAGCGCTGTATCGCCTCCCAAGCAATTCCTCCCGTAACGACGAGTAGCGAAACTGCATTCAAAAAAGCAGCGACAATCGAAGACTTACGCATACCGTAAGTTTTACTGCGGCTGGGTTTTCTTGTAACCAGCAGACTCGCTCCCCAAGCTAATAATAAGCCCAAAACATCGCTTAAGTTATGCCCTGCATCGGCAATTAAGGCGATGGAGTTGGCATAAACCCCAAAAATAAATTCAATTAAGACAAACCCTACGTTGAGGACTAAACCGATTATAAAGGCGCGGTTGTAGTTCGCAGGAGCGTGGGAATGATTGTGGTGGGAATGAGAATGAGCGTGATGGTGATGATGGGCGTGGGGGTCGGACATGAACTCGCAAGCGAAAGGCAACTACTGCATTTTTAGTTTACTGCGATCGCAGTTCTCAATGGTAACGCTGTGGTGCGTTACGGCGCGCTTTCAAATTGGCTTTGAACTTTTTCTAAAACCCAACCGCGCCTAACACACCCTAGGAATTGCTCGAAATTGCGGTGCGTTACGGCACGCTTTCAAATTGGCTTTGAACTTTCTCTAAAACCCAATCGCGCCTAACACACCCTACGAATTGCCTGATGATTCAAACGCACGCTAATTTTTAAGGACGCAACCGCCGATAAACTGTTGCTAACCCGGTTTCATCGCCCACGTTCCCCGGAAACAGCACGACCGGCAAATTGGGAAAGCGCGGATGGTTGTCCGAAGTAATAACCATCGAGCAACCTGCTAAGATTTGTCCTAACAATTGCACCGAGCGCAATCCTAATCCCGTACTCAGCACGTCGTTCGAGGTAATCCCGCCCTTACTAATCAAAAAACTAATCTCCGTCGGCAAGTTTTGCACGATTTCCATTAACAAACCCGAAACCGCTTCCCCAAAATCGAGGCGCTGCTGCACGTCGTCAAAGGTTAACTCGGTACGACTGGTGTAAATAACCGCCGTTTTCCCAGCGTTAAACGCTTCTTGGACTCGTTGTAAGGTTTCCTGGCGGACTTCTGCTGTCTGGGTGAAATCGTCGCGAAATCGCGTCACGTCGATTTCAATCGGGGCAACCTGCGACTCTTTCAGCAATTGCTCGAGTTGCTGCGTCGTCTTTTTGACGTGGGAACCGACAATTACTGCGCCCGGTTGTTGCGTGCGCTCGTACTCTGCCATTGCTTCGGGGGCGACGGGTTGCGGCCCGAGTTGGGCGAGGGAGGTTAGCAAACTGGCAGCGCTGCGAAACAGGAAACGCTTTCCCTCTGCGGCTGCGGCTAATAAGTCTTGCGCGAATCGGTCTAAATCTGACTGTATTTCGGCATCTACTGCACAACAAACGTTATTTGTCAAGCCCATTAATCGCTCTTGACTCCCCTGACGGATGTCTTCAAGGGTAAACCGTTCGACTTGAGGTGCGGGGATGCGTCCTTTTGTTTTTTCTTCGACGTAATCGGGTAAATAGCTGGTGCTGTAGCCGAAGACTGAATCGCGGGCGAATTCGGTTTCGTGGACGGGCGTTTCTTTACCGTTAACGACGAGGTAATGGATGCTATCGCGGGTAATGCGGCCGCCTTCAAAGAAAGCAGGGGTGAGGAAGTGTGCGTCGAAGGGGCCTAATTCTTCGGCGATCGCGTCGGTTTCGATGGGATAATGACCGCGTAAGGTGGAGTCAGAGCGGCTGACAACGAGGAAATCTTTAATTCCCTCAGCTTCGATCGCAATCTTAAGATTCTGGCAGACTTCCCGCGTTAATGTCGCTGCTTTTTCAGGGGGAAGGGCGCGGGTATTCGTCAGGATGAAGAAAATCGGGGCGAGATCGCGAAGTCCGAGGCGCAGCGTTTCTACATCCCAACGCATCAGCAACAAGCAACTGTGGACGGTTTGCGATCCGGTGGGATCGTCGTCGAGAACGATAATTTTAGGGCGATCTGCCATTCTGTTTTGCGTTGAATTAGTCCACTTTTTTCTCGACAACTAACGTCAAACGGGCTACCATTGCACCGATCGCGCCTAATGCTGCCGTTACGGGAAAGGCGAGTACCCCGATCGCGCCGCCTACAACCCCAACGGTCAGCGGAATTTCAATCAGCGTATGCCCTTCCTGGTTCTTAATAATAATACGGCGAGCGTTCCCTTCTTGAATCAGTTCCTTGACTTTACTCACTAAACTATCGCCATTGATACTAAATTCTTCGACACGCGTTTCTCCGATGGTGGGCGTTGTCGTTGACTCGACGACTTCGAGATCGGGCTTAGTATCGACCACTGGGGGAATCGGTTCGAGGTCTGGATTTCGATCGAGTTCTGCCATAACTGCACTCCTAATTAATATTAATATCCACACTCAAATTATAACGAGGCTCAATTCGACTCATCTCTTCCGTTAGGAGCAGCTTTAGGCATTAACTCCTGGCTGAAGACATCAGCAAGGCTTCTGACATCTCAAAGTTTGCGGTCACGTTTTGTACGTCATCTAAGGCTTCTAAACTCTCGATTAATTTCAAGAGCGATCGCGCTTGGTCTTCTTCAGTGACTTCGACGCTATTGCTGGGAATCCAGCGTAATTCTGACTCTTTAACGGCTAAACCGCTTGCTTTTAAAGCGCGATCGAGATTCTCTAAACTCGCGATTTCAACAAACACTTCCGCGCCGGGATTTTCGGCATCGTCAAAAATTTCGTAGCTTTCTGCCCCCGCTTCCAAAGATGCTTCGAGGAGTTCTTCTTCGTTGACTTCGCCTTCAATGCTGACGACTCCTTTTTGCTCGAACATCCAGCCGACGCAGCCGGTTTCGCCCAAGTTGCCGCCATTTTTACTAAATGCAGCCCGCAGATCTGCCGCCGTGCGGTTGCGATTTTCCGTAAGCGCTTCGATTAAAACAGCCACGCCGCCCGGTCCGTAGCCTTCGTAGCGAATCTCTTCGTACTGTACGCCACCGGCCTCAAAAGTTCCCGCACCTTTGGCGATCGCGCGATCGATGTTATCGTTAGGAATTCCCGCCGCCTTCGCCTTTTCAATCGCCGTCCGCAGTTGGAAGTTGCCCGCCGGGTCGGGAACGCCATTGCGCGCCGCTACAATAATCGCGCGCGAGATTTGCGTGAAGGTCTTCCCTTTTTTCGCATCAACGACGGCCTTTTGGCGCTTAATATTCGCCCATTTACTATGTCCTGCCATATTCGCATCGAACTTCAGTCTCGAACTTGTAGCTTACCAAAGAAACGGGGCTAAAACTGTTGTATCTTTGCCCCTCACCCTTTCATCATTCAGAATTCATCATTCAGAATTACCCCAAGGGGGTAGCGCAACGTGCGAAAATCCTGTTAAATCGATCCGCAAGAGGTTTTTTTTCAAACTATTTACTGTAGTGAGGAGCGATTGTGAAAGCGTATTCTACCCATAACCCGATCCTAGTCCTCAGTCTAGCCGCGATCGCGGGCTTAGCTCCGGCCATCGCAGTTCGGGCTGAACCCCAATCTCCTGCCCTTGCTAGCCCTTCTAGCGAGATGCTTCCCCCAGAACCCGCAACGGGGAGTGCAATTGACCGACAACTGCTGAATGCTGCCGCAGATTTTTCGACCAGCGATGCCGCCCTCGAGTCGCAATCGACTCTGTTCGCCCAAACCGAACCGCTTGCCCCAGTTAATCCGACTGAATCCCCCGCCGCCGAAGTGCAGCCCGCACCCGAAACGCCCATCGTCGAAGTTGCGACTTCGGCTGAAGCGTTGCAACTTCCGGCTGTCGAACCGCTGCAATCGCAAATCGTTCAGCGCCGTTCTACGGAAGACCGTCGCTTGCTGCTGAACGACCCCTACAGCTATATCGGGATTGGTGGAAATATCGGCATCACCGACAGCGGTAACGGCACAACTGAGAAGGAAACGCCGATTGGTAAGGGTAGTTTTGTTGTCAATGGCAAGATTGGTATCGGTCCATCGTTGTCGCTTCGTCCTGCGATTATTGTCAATAACGATGTTGCCTTTTTAATCCCGATTACTTACGACTTCAGAATTCCGACCCGCGACCCGTTGGAAGTGTCTCCGTTTATTCCGTTTATTGGGGGAGGATTGGCCGTTACTAGCACTGATGACAATCATCTCGGCTTCCTCGTCACGGGTGGCGTGGACTACCGCATCTCGCCCCAGTGGACGGCTAACGGCAGTCTGAATGTGGGTTTCATGAGCGATACGACCGATATCGGCGTGATTTTAGGGATCGGCTATACGTTCCCCGGTTTTGGTTTTTAAAATGACTCTGGCATAAGACAAAGCCGCTGGCTTCGATGGAAGTCAACGGCTTCGATGTTTTTAACTTCTAAGATTGAATTCAGAACGCCGCTGGAAGTTGCTTTCTTTCGTCCTCCAGCGAGTCTAAATTATTACATCGCCGAACCTAATCCCGCGTAAGCACCGTAGAAAAACGTTCCAACTACGGTAATTACACCCAAACCAGCGATCGTAGCAACGACCCATAAAGGAATTCGACCATCTGCAAACATACCAGCGATATCCTCCTAAAATTGCTCCCAAGACAATACAAACTCAATCTTTTCTTTTGGCTCTAACAACTCTTCGGTAGAGTTAGTTAAAGAAGTAACTGGCAAATAAAATACCCAGAACGAAAATGAGCAATAAGCCCAAGAACAGAGATGTTCTGTTTAATTCGACGGGCTGGCGGTTTGGATTTGGGGTCCGCTCCATTGAAGATCTCCTATCTTTGAATAAACTGCATTGAGGCGATCGCGCCTAAAAAGAATACCGTGGGAATTGCCAAGGTATGCACGGCCAACCATCTGACCGTAAAAATCGGGTATGAAACGGGGGTTTGTGTTGCCATTTTTCCTGTTCGTTCGCTTGTTAAAAAATTTACTTTTGTACGGCTGAGTCGATTTGCGACTTACTCGAAAAACGATCCGTAATTACAGGTGCTTCGACGCGATCCTGGGTAAAGTAGGCATCCGGTCGGGGAGTGCCAAACACATCGTAGGCAAGACCCGTACTCACAAATAGCCAGCCCGCTACAAAGAGCATCGGAATCGTGATGCTGTGAATTACCCAATAACGAATGCTAGTAATAATATCAGAAAAAGGACGCTCTCCAGTAGTACCTGACATTGAATGTTCTCCTATTTGTTGACAAAAGTTTGAAACTTGACCGATCCGATCCTATACATTCTAAGACAAATCGGAATTGAGCTAGGAAGAAGTTTTGTTGGCGGCACTCGCTGATGCTGCTTGCGCGCCGACTTGAGGATCGTATTCGAGCAGATAGCCGCGATCGCCCAGAATAAACCCTTTTTGCGGATTAATAAAGACGATTTTGTACAAATTCGAGGGAACCGATTCCACCGCTTGGTCTTTCTGCCAGGTCGTTCCCCCATCCAAACTGACGAGCAAGTTACCGCTGCCGCCCGAAGCCCAAATTTCTTCGGGCGTGCGATAGGCGACATCGAGCAAACCCCAACTGCTTCCGGGTTCGGGATATTTCGCCTCATCCCAGGTTTCGAGATTGTCTGGGGTTGTAAATTGGAGCAAGCCGCCCCGAGCGACTAACCACTGCCGTCCGTCCGGCGTGAAACCCATATTTTGCAAGCGTCGCGAACTGTTCCGCTGGTGGGGAGTCCAGGTTAATTGACCCGGTTCCCAAGTCGAGTAGAAGTTCCCGCGCGAGGACACGGCGACGTAACCGCCTTCTGAGGAACGCGAGAGATTGCGAACGACACCGACTGCGCCTTGGACGAGCGCTTGCCAGGTTTTTGCGCCATCTTCGGTTTTGTAGATTGCGCCGACATCGGTGGTCATTTCCGCGCTGTTCGAGCCGAGGGCGAGGATGGAATAAGGCGCGCCGGGAAGTTTAGCACTCAGCCTAATCCGCGACCAGGTTGCGCCGCCATCGGTGGTGTGCAACAGAATTGACGGTTTCCCGACAATCCAGCCTTCTTGACCGGAAAAACTGATCGAGGAGAGCATCGCGAGGTCGTTTTCTTCCAGACTCAATCCTCGCTCGACCCAACTGTTACCGCCATCGTTGGTTTCAAATAGGGTGGATTTGCTACCGACTAACCAACCGTGCTGCGGATTGTCGGTAAAGGCAACATCGAGCAGTCGGGACTCGGTAGGAAGGGCGATTTCCCGCCAGGGATTAAAACTGGTGTCGGGCAAGTTGCTGCCGCAACTGGCGCAGAAAAACGCGATCGCGACCAATATGAAGATTTGTTTCAGCGTTTTCATTAAAAAATTCATACGTTCGGACAACGGGGGCAAGGAAAGGTTTAGAGGTTTATAGGAGGCGGCTAAAATCGCTTTAAGAGTCCGGCCTCTAGTGGATAGCATAAAAGCTCATGAAAAATAAGAACCCGATAACTAAACCCCCAAAAATGAGCAAATTTTTCTGGCCGGGAGTCATTTGGTTAACCCCGAGGCCGTACTTCAGGTTTTCCTGAAAGCCAGAAGGAGCGCCCTTCGAGCCGATTTCTTTAAACTGGGTGCGACCTACGCCGCAAACAGGGCAACGCCAAGCGGAGGGTAAATCCTCAAACAGCGTTCCCGGGGCAATACTACTGGTGTTATCCCCTTGACTCGGTTCGTAGACATAGCCGCAGGTTAAGCATTCATAGCGCGAAGGCGCTAGCTCGGCTAAGGTTTTCTCTGAGGCTGGCTCGGTCATAGCGATCGCGACGGCAATTCTTAAAATCTTTGTTACAAATTATCGCATAAAGTTGAAAATTAGATTAATTTGACCCCTATAACTTCCTCCGAGCCGGAAAACTCGTTGCCGTTCGCCCTAATTTTTCGATCCCCTCCCAACCCGCACGGCCAAAATTGCTGCGAGGGTGGGGGCCAAGACCTGCTAAATTAACCTCAATACGACCCGAAGGCTGGTGCTAGATCGATAAGGATTTCAGTACCGGTGTCAATTGAAGCAATTGTCTCGTTTGAGAGAAGGCCGTAAGACAAACGGTATCGGCTTGCAGAGCGCGAGGTCGTCTGGAACAATGTGGTCAGGGAAGCTATGGAAGTGTTTTAGACCTCCCGTAGAAGCAAGAATCCTCCGCCTCAAGAGCGTGGGAAGTGTCAACAAGTATTAGCAAGCAGGATTTCAGCAATTTAGTATGAAAGCTTTAGTTATTGGCGGAGATGGATATTGCGGTTGGGCAACAGCACTGCATTTATCTAACCGAGGTTACGAAGTCGGCATTCTCGATAATTTAGTCAGACGTTATTGGGATCTCCAACTCGGCGTTGAAACCCTGACTCCCATCGCGCCCATCGAGCGCCGCATCGAGCGTTGGCGGGAGTTGACAGGAAAATCGATCGATCTTTATGTGGGCGATATCACCGATTACGATTTTCTGATTAAAAGTCTGCGCGATTTCGAGCCGGACGCGATCGTTCACTTCGGCGAACAGCGTTCCGCACCCTATTCTATGATCGATCGCGATCGCGCCGTTGTCACCCAAGTCAATAACGTCGTGGGTACGCTCAATATCCTCTTCGCGATGAAAGAAGAATTTCCCGACGCGCACTTAGTCAAGTTGGGAACGATGGGAGAATACGGTACGCCGAACATCGATATCGAAGAAGGCTACATCACCATCGAACACAACGGGCGGAAAGATACCCTCCCTTACCCCAAACAACCGGGAAGTTTCTACCATCTCTCCAAAGTTCACGACACCCACAATATCCAGTTTGCTTGCAAAATTTGGGGATTGCGCGCTACGGACTTAAACCAAGGTGTCGTCTATGGCGTTCTCACCGAAGAAACGGGGATGGACGAGTTACTCATCAACCGTCTCGATTACGATGGCGTATTCGGAACGGCGTTGAACCGCTTCTGCATTCAGGCCGCGATCGGACATCCTCTCACCGTCTACGGCAAAGGCGGACAAACGCGCGGCTTCCTCGATATTCGCGATACTGTTCGCTGTATGGAACTCGCCATCGCTAACCCCGCCGAACCCGGACAATTGCGCGTCTTCAACCAATTCACCGAAATGTTTAGCGTCGGCGACTTGGCGATGATGGTGAAAAAAGCGAGCGTTTCCCTCGGTTTGGATGTCGAAGTCGAACATTTAGATAATCCTCGCGTCGAACTCGAAGAACATTACTTCAACGCGAAAAATACCAAACTGCTCGATTTAGGACTCCAACCGCACTATCTCTCCGATTCCTTACTCGATTCGCTGTTGAATTTCAGCACGAAGTATAAGGATCGTGTCGATATGAAGCAAATCCTGCCGAAGGTGAAGTGGCGGCGATAATTGATAATGGATAATTGATAATGGATAATTGATAACGGATGGTTTAAAGTTTACCTCTATTTCCCAACATTAAAGAGTAGCTTTTCCCGATCTAATTCGTTATCCATTGTCCATTGTCTATTATTAATTTCGTTATCCATTATCCATTATCCATTGTCAATTATTAAGTTGACATGACTGATATTGCAAGTTATACCTACTATTATGAATTAGTAAGATTTCTTAAGTAGAAATACTATATGGAGAATGTTTCAGGGCAGGGAGCGCTGCCAACGAAGCCGACTCAAGAGCCTTGTTCTGTATATCCTCTCGTACCGGGAATTGACTGTCAGCAATTTCAACTGCCAGCAGAAGGGTTAAGCTCCGAGCAGCGCCAGAAGGCGTTAGAGCAATTCTATCAATACTTATCAACTCAGCGATCTCACTTCCTAGGCTACCAACTCAACCAGCAGCTTGACTACGAAGAAGATATTAGTAATTATCTCAACTTTCAGATTAATAATATTGGCGATCCCTTTGAGAGCGGTTTTCTCACTACTAACACCAAAGTTATGGAGCGTGCCGTTCTCGACTACTATGCTTCCTTATGGAACGCTCGCTGGCCTCACAATAGACAAGAGCTTGAGTCTTATTGGGGTTACTTGCTAACAATGGGTTCCTCAGAGGGCAATCTGTACGGGTTGTGGAATGCGCGGGATTATTTAGCGGGAAAAATGCTACTTGAAGAACCGGGCTGCGAAGAAAAGGCAAAACAAGCGAGTCTTAATGGCAATTCGCGATCGGTGCAACGCCGCCTTATCTTTCAGCAGGCTAGCGTCCCCGAAAAAAATCCCAATGCTTACGCGCCTGTCGCTTTTTATTCAGAAGATACTCACTACTCGATTGTTAAAGGAATTCGAGTTCTCAACATTTCAACTTTTAACGAGATCGGTAGCGGAAAAATTGACTGCCCGTTGAAGTTTCCTGCCGATTATCCGGATGGCTTTTCCGAGCAATACATCGACGAAAATGGTTGGCCTCTAGAAGTTCCTTCTAACACAGAGGGTCAAATTTACATTCCCGCACTCGTCAAATTGGTTGAATGCTTTGCAAGTCAGGGCTACCCAATTTTAGTAAATTTCAACTACGGCACGACGTTTAAAGGAGCCTACGATGATGTGGAGGCAGCCGGTCTGGCGCTAATGCCGATTTTCAAGAAATACGGTCTTGACGAGCGGAAAATCGAGTACAGTCCAGAGCGTTATGACACGCGCAACGGCTTTTGGTTTCACGTAGATGCAGCCCTCGGCGGTACATATATGCCTTTTATCGAGATGGCTTGCAATGACAAAAAGATAGACCGACGCGGGCCTAATTTTGATTTTCGCTTGCCCTTCGTCCACTCGATTGTCGCTAGCGGACACCAGTGGAATGGCGCGCCTTGGCCGTGCGGAATTTATATGACCAAGGTCAAGTTTCAATTGAATCCACCCGATAAGGCGGAATATTTAGGTTCTCTCGATACGACTTTCGCGGGTTCTCGCAACGGTTTTTCTGCGATGATTCTCTGGGATTATCTTGCTAAAAATTCCCACTCAGCCCAGATAGAAAAAGCCCTTCGCGCCCAGAAAATGGCAGAATATGCTTGCGATCGCCTCCAGAACCTCGAACGGCAGTTAACAAAGGACTTGTGGGTCGATCGCACTTCCCTAGCCCTTGCCGTGCGCTTCAAACGTCCTAACGATCGCATTGTATTCAAATATTCCCTGTCCTGCGCAACTTTATATGTTAACGGGGAGAAGCGAATGTACGCCCACATTTTTACGATGCCTCACGTTACCGAGAAATTAATCGAGGAACTGATTGAAGATTTAAGTCAACCTGGAGCCTTTTATGAGCCTGAAGAGGTATGCCAAGCAGACACAGAAAGTGTTATATCTGAAATGAACGCTTGAAAATGGGTTTGTGGACTTCAGACTGGGCGCGGCTTTAAATCGTTGCTTTCAGCTTTGGTTGAGGGTTGCATTTGCTAAAATATTTTTTTGCCCCTCTTGAAGACTTCAATGTCTGCCGACGATGTTGTCTCAACATTTAAAAAAGATTGTTACTAAAATTTATCGAGCGATTGCTGCTTTTGGGTCGAAGTCCTCCCCCACTGAATTTTCTCGATTTAAAGGCTCGCTGACCCGCGAAACCTTAATTAAAATGACCCTGTGGATCGCTACGATTGTTCTAATCTCAACGGCAATTAGTTATTTGCACTTAATTGCACACTTAGAATCGCAAACCCTGGGACAATTGGAAAAATATATCGTGCAGCGAGGACAGCGAGAAAGTGCGCTTTTTCAACTCGCCCAAGATAACCATGCGACTTTTAAAAGTGAATTTCTGGCTCGACTCAAAGAACTCGGAAACACCGATCCGCAAGAAAGATTCGAGCAACTCTTTGAAACGCGAGCCGATGGAACAACTCGCCTGCGTCCGGAATATTTCTACGGTCAGAAAACCGCAGATGGCGCGATTGAAAAAAATACCTCTGGCATCATTGGCAAAAATGTGAAGATTACCCCCGATCTGCGCCGTCGAATGGTTGTAGCTTACGATTTGATAAACAGCTACGGCCCAGCTTGGAACAATCGCTTTGTCAACCTCTACGTTTCCACACCTGAGAATATTAATATCGTTCGTTGGCCGGAAACACCTTGGGGATTAGATGCTGAGTCTGACATCGATATGACTCAAGAAGAATGGGTTTATGTAGCAGATTTTAAACACAATCCCAGCCGCAAAACTGCATGGACGGGCTTATATTACGATGAGGTCGCAAAAGACTTCATGGTTTCTAGTGAAACGCCCGTCGATCTCAACAACCGCCATTTAATTACTGTCGGACACGATATTTTAGTTAACGAACTGTTCGATCGCGCCATTAACGAGCGCCTCCCTGGAGCCTACAATCTAATTTTTCGCGAAGATGGCCGTCTAATTGTTCATCGGGAACGCATGGCCCAAATTAAAAAACAAGGAGGCTTGTTCAATATTTCGGCTTCTGGCGATACTCACCTGCAAAACATCTTTAATTTAGTCAAAAACGCGCCCTCAAATAAAATTGTACTCGAAAATACTCAAAATAGAGAATATTTAGCCATCACTCGACTTGCCGGACCGAATTGGTATTTTGTAACGGTTTATCCTAAAAAACTACTGTTAAAGTTGGCGGAAGATACGGCACGCTTTATTCTGCTGCTGGGCGGGCTTTCCTTACTCGTAGAAATTACCGTCCTATTTTTTGTTTTGCAACAGCAAGTCGCTCAACCTTTAAAAAAATTGATTCGAGCCACCGAGAAAGTTTCAGCAGGCAACTTTGATACTCAACTCAGGATTGGCAGAGAGGACGAACTCGGTCGTTTGGCTTATTCTTTTAATATCATGGTTCGAGAAGTCCAAACTCGCGAAACCAGCCTACAAGAAGCGAACAAGCTTAAAGATGAATTCCTAGCCAATACCTCCCACGAATTGCGCACGCCTCTTAATGGCATCATCGGTTTGGCTGAATCGCTTGCGGACGGCGTAACCGGGGAGTTACCGGCTGCAACTCGTTTCAATCTGGCAATGATTATTTCGAGCGGCCGCCGTTTAGCCAGTTTAGTTAACGATATTTTAGACTTTTCTAAACTGCGCCACAAAAATCTAGAGTTGCAACTCAAATCTGTCGATTTGCGATCGCTTGTTGAGGTCGTGATTACTTTGAGTCAGCCCCTCGTTGCGGATAAGGACGTAAAACTGGTCAATGCTATTCCGGAGACTCTTCCTCCGGCTAATGCTGATGAAAACCGCCTGCAACAAATTTTCTACAATTTGATCGGCAATGGGATTAAGTTTACTGACAGTGGGACGGTAGAGTTTTCAGCAGCAATTGTCGAGTGCAACCCCTTATCGAAAAATGGATTTAAAGGAGTTGAAAATGAGCCAGAGAACGAAAAAAGACAACTAGCAGTTACGGTTTCTGATACCGGAATTGGTATCTCAGAAGACAAATTCGATCGCATCTTTGAATCTTTTGAGCAAGCTGAAGGTTCGACCGCGAGAGAATATGGCGGCACGGGTTTAGGACTCGCCGTTACCAAGCAACTCGTCGAACTTCACGGAGGAACAATTACAGTTAAGTCGGAGGTCGGGAAAGGCTCTCAATTTATTTTAACTTTACCGATCGCGCGCAGTTCTGCCGAACAAAGTCAATTTATTGAGCCAATATCTAGAAGCGAAAATCCGATTTCGCTAGCAGCGTCAGAGGGAATAGAGCGCCAAGACGCGATCGCGGGAAACGAATCTAATATTAAAATCTTAATCGTCGATGACGAACCGATCAATCGTCAAGTTTTACTCAACAATCTTTCTTTATATGGTTATGCGATTACTCAAGCCAGTAACGGCCCGGAAGCGATCGCGATCGTCGAACGCGGTTTAAAACCCGATGCCATTCTCCTTGATGTCATGATGCCCAAAATGACGGGCTACGAAGTGACGAAAAAACTGCGAGAACGCTTCCCCGCCACCGAACTGCCGATTTTGCTGCTGACGGCTAAAACTCAAGTTCAAGATATTGTGATGGGCTTGAATATCGGGGCGAACGACTATTTAGAAAAACCGATCGCGAAAGATGAATTGATCGCTCGCATCCGCACTCAAATTAATATGCGGCGCTTGAGAACGGAAAACTTGCGGATGAGTGCCGAACTCGAGGTTGCAAAGCAACTGCAACAAATGGTACTTCCTAAACCCAAAGAACTTCAAGCGGTTGAAGGTTTAGAAATTGCGGGTTTTATGCAACCCGCCGATGAAGTGGGGGGAGACTACTACGATGTCTTGCCCTACGATGGCGGCGTAAAAATTGCGATCGGCGATGTCACCGGACACGGTTTAGAAAGCGGCGTGTTGATGATTATGGCGCAAACTGCGGTGCGAAATCTTCAGCAAAGCGGTCAACGCGATCCCGTCAAATTCTTGGATGTCCTTAACCGCACGCTTTATGCCAACATCGAGCGCATGAACGCGGGCAAAAGTATGACTTTATCCATCTTAGATTATCGAGATGGCACGTTGATGTTAAGCGGTCAACATGAGGAATTAATTGTCACGCGAGCGGAAGGAACTTTGGAGTGTATCGATACGATCGATCTGGGATTTCCGCTGGCGTTGGAAGAAAATATTGCTGATTTTGTGGCGCAAGAGCGAGTGCAGTTAAATGCAGAAGATGTGGCGGTTTTATATACCGATGGAATTACGGAAGCTTTCAACAGCGATCGCGTACAATACGGATTAGAAAGATTATGCGACTTAGTGCGGGAAAATCGTTCGTTATCGGCAGAAGGGATCTGTCGTGCGGTTATTGAGGACGTGCGACGGCATATCGGCAAGGAGAAGGTTTTCGACGATATTACGTTGGTAGTGCTGAAACAAAAGTAATAGTGAATAGGAGAGGGGAGAAAGAACAGTAAAATGGGAGCTTCGGCTTCTAATGCACATTAGGCGTAATTCGTTATCAATTGTCCATTATCCATTGTCAATTATTAATTATTCCTGCTGTTCGATAACGCCGACCAACGATTGCAAGTCAAAATCGCGATCGCGCCCGCTCAAACAAATGCCGGAACTTACCACAGTAAGGTCGTTTTTGTCAACTGCTGAAGCATGACGCTCGCCGTCCGCTGTTGTCCATTCTACCTGCCAGAAATCGCCGCGATCGCGAAAACCCTGCAACTCGCCCCCACCCTGTCGCAGCGCCGAACGCAACCGTTCCTCCTCCCGTTGCGCGCCTCGGCGGGTTCGAGGGGGCGGAACTTGTCGCCCTTCCCGTTGCTGCTGTCGCCGCCGTTCCCGCCCCGCCTCCGTTTGCTGCCAAGCCAAATCGTAAACCGCCCGCATTTCCGGAGTCATCCCCCCGAAGCGCGCCGCCTCCGGTTCAACTCCCGACTGCAACATCTCTCGCAGGCGTTCTGTGGGTTGCGGATCTGCACGGCGATCGCTATCCTCAAACCAGCATACTCCCCCATCCACCCGCGCCACAATCGGCTCGAACTGTCCCCCTTCCGTCACTAAATGCACTGCCAGCGGTTTAACCGCCCCGAAGCGCTGTCGCACGTCCGATTCATTCGCCGGATACGCCAACCAGCTTTGTCCCGGCAACGGATAGCTTAAACATAAACGCAACGGCGGCAACAATTGCAGATATTCCGCCAATTGTGGCAGCGTCGGTTCGTCCACAACGCGCGCTACCTGAAGATTTAACGGCTTAAAAATTCCCCAGCCCTCAAAATCCGTCGGTTCCGCGACAAAAGTCCGCACCATCTTTGCTACCGACGCGCGCACCTTTCCCCCGCGCGTGCAAGGCGCGAGAAATTCGGTTTCGTAAAGTTGCGCTTCCTCCGCCGCCAATTTTCCCAATAATTTATGAATATCTGTCATGACGAACGATAAGTTTTTGCTAAAAGAGGTATTTTTGAGGGGTATGTTTAACCCCATAAGTGTTAACTTATACCAGATCGATGTGAAGCTGCATAGAATCAAAAGTAGGGTGCGTTAGCGAAGCGTAACGCACCATTCTCCTATATAACATTTTTCGTTTGCGTGAGGTACACCGCGCGGGCGAATGCCATTCGCCCCTACCAATCTAATTTCAATTTTTGTACCTCATCCAATTGAAAAACGCTAAATTAATTAGCTTCCACGTTTTTCGCCGTACCCATTAAGCTTGAAGTTGAGCAATTCGCTTCATTACTTCTTCGACATTTTCGCGACTGTTAAAGGCAGAAATGCGAAAATAACCTTCCCCTGCTGCACCAAAACCCGATCCCGGCGTGCCGACAACGTGGCAGGTTTGCAGCAACTTATCGAAGAAATCCCAACTCGATAAACCCGAAGGCGTTTTCAACCAAATATAGGGGGCATTAATGCCGCCGTAAACTTGCATTCCAGCCGCCGTTAACTTTTCGCGAATGATGCGCGCATTTTCCATATAAAACGCAATTAAATCGCGAATTTGGGCTTGTCCTTCCTCGGAATAAACCGCTTCTGCCCCGCGTTGGACGATGTAAGAAACGCCATTAAACTTTGTCGATTGGCGGCGATTCCACAACTTCCACAGTTCGACATCGGAACCGTCCGCAGCCTTGGCGGTTAGGGTTTTTGGCACGACGGTTAAAGCGCAGCGCGTGCCGGTAAAGCCAGCATTTTTAGAAAAAGAACGAAATTCGATCGCGCAATCTCTTGCCCCTTCAATTTCATAAATCGAATGCGGCAAACTTTCGTCAGTAATAAATGCCTCATAGGCCGCATCGAAAAAGATAATCGAACCGTTCGCTTTGGCGTAGTCCACCCAGGATTTGAGATATTCTTTCGTCGCTGTCGCCCCCGTGGGATTATTGGGGAAACAGAGATAAATTAAATCCACCTTTTCATCGGGGATGGCAGCCGTGAAATCGTTTTCTGCGGAAATCGGCAAATACACCAATCCTTCAAACTCGCCCTTGTCGTTCGCCGTTCCGGTATTGCCCGCCATCACGTTGGTATCGACATAAACGGGGTATACGGGGTCGGTAACGGCAATTTTGTTATTTTTGCCAAAAATATCGAGAATGTTGCCTGTATCGCACTTAGACCCATCGGAGATGAAGATTTCAGAAGCGTCTACCTCGCAGCCGCGCGCCTGGAAGTCGCGGCTGGCAATTTTTTCGCGCAACCAATTGTAACCTTGTTCGGGGCCGTAGCCTTTAAAGCTGGCGCGATCGCCCATATCTTCCACCGCGCGCACCATCGCCGCACGGCACGCTTCCGGAAGCGGTTCGGTTACGTCGCCAATCCCCAAGCGAATGATGTTCGCCTCCGGGTTGGCTTCAGCGAAAGCATTCACCCGCCGCCCAATTTCCGGGAACAAGTAGCCTGCTTTGAGTTTGAGGTAGTTATCGTTAATCGTTGCCATAGATGAATCGCAAAAAACGCCATCAGAACAGCTTACCGAAAATTGGGTTGAGAGCAACGTCCCTTTTCCGAGTGGGGGAAACTCGCGGGAACCCACGGGGGTGTGTTTTCAAACCCTGATAGGGATTAATGTTAGTTGCAACAAGATATTCGATTGTAGTATCATCTATGTTCTCAGTTTCAATCCCTGATAGGGATTAATGTTAGTTGCAACTAACTATGGGATTTTCTGAAATTAACAGGATTGAAGTTTCAATCCCTGATAGGGATTAATGTTAGTTGCAACGCTAACAAAGGACGAATTAAGGAGTTGCGAGAGAAGTTTCAATCCCTGATAGGGATTAATGTTAGTTGCAACTAGCCATCGGGAAGGCTGGAGATACGAGCGTCAGTTTCAATCCCTGATAGGGATTAATGTTAGTTGCAACGCGACGGCGATTTTCAGGCGCAATTAGAATTCATTGAGGTTTCAATCCCTGATAGGGATTAATGTTAGTTGCAACCCGGAGATATTTGATTTAGTCGAATTGCAGCTTGTTTCAATCCCTGATAGGGATTAATGTTAGTTGCAACTCCTCAGCTTGCAACCGATATTGCCCGCCGAATCGTTTCAATCCCTGATAGGGATTAATGTTAGTTGCAACTGTGATAGCTTGATTTTATCCTTTATTTTTTAAAGTTTCAATCCCTGATAGGGATTAATGTTAGTTGCAACCGTCGATCAAACAACAACGCCCGATACTCTGGTGTTTCAATCCCTGATAGGGATTAATGTTAGTTGCAACTCGTGCGATATCGCAAGCGATTGAATCTTCCCAGTTTCAATCCCTGATAGGGATTAATGTTAGTTGCAACCTCGGAGGGAACCTCCGAGGTAACGCCCCTACTGTAGTTTCAATCCCTGATAGGGATTAATGTTAGTTGCAACTGCTACCTGGCACTTTGGGACAGGGTAGCCAAGCAATGGGTGGGTTTCAATCCCTGATAGGGATTAATGTTAGTTGCAACGAGTTTTGCGATTTCCTCCCCATCCCACTGGCGGCGTTTCAATCCCTGATAGGGATTAATGTTAGTTGCAACAGTAGATCGGAGACAAGTGCATGAATAATTACTGTTTCAATCCCTGATAGGGATTAATGTTAGTTGCAACGACATCGACGTGCCATCATTTTGACTCACACAAATTCGTTTCAATCCCTGATAGGGATTAATGTTAGTTGCAACTCGATACCATATCGCTACGGCGCAAGCGATCGCGGTTTCAATCCCTGATAGGGATTAATGTTAGTTGCAACAACAATGATTGAATATTATGCCATCGTATCAACCGTTTCAATCCCTGATAGGGATTAATGTTAGTTGCAACTCCTTGAGGAATTCTTGCAACCGTTTATCTTGATTGTTTCAATCCCTGATAGGGATTAATGTTAGTTGCAACAAGCCGATATCGCGCGATCGAATGGGGATTGATTCACGTTTCAATCCCTGATAGGGATTAATGTTAGTTGCAACGGCAGTCCATTAGCGCTAGGCGTAACCATTCTGTGTTTCAATCCCTGATAGGGATTAATGTTAGTTGCAACGAGCGGGAAATATCGCAGGCTAACAAAAGTTTAAGTTTCAATCCCTGATAGGGATTAATGTTAGTTGCAACGTCCTTATTTAAGATATAAACTACAAGATAAAGTTGTTTCAATCCCTGATAGGGATTAATGTTAGTTGCAACTGTAGCCACGCCGCAGCAACGCAGGCATCGGCATCGTTTCAATCCCTGATAGGGATTAATGTTAGTTGCAACTTGTCATAGTTAAATTTGTCCGAGATAATGAGGAGTTTCAATCCCTGATAGGGATTAATGTTAGTTGCAACTCTCTACCAATCCGCTATCGCCGCGCCTACAATTGCCGTTTCAATCCCTGATAGGGATTAATGTTAGTTGCAACCGCTGGCTCTGAAACCCTTGCTGTATTTGGTTTTCAAGGTTCATTTCCGGGAGACTTAACCTAAAGTACCATTTCAGACTCCGGCTTGTCAATTGGGTAGGTAGCAACAACGCTTCAAACCTTTACAGAATAAGCATCCTAGCGATCGCGGGAGACCAAAAAGGGGACGAAGGGCATCAAACGCTTACAGTATCTCGATTCTAGCCTCCCAAAGCAGGGAGCCAAAATTTACACCCCCAGTCTCCCGGCAATTAAACAAAAAATACAGTGGGATCGATTGGCTCGATTCCGCCAATACGTTCGATCTTCTTTTGGCAGCAAGCGCACAGCGGCACGAACAAAATGCTGTCCTCCTCGGGCTTGATTACTTTGCTCAGACGCGATCGCAGTTTAGCATACTGCGTTTCTGTCAGATCGGCGCACTCAAACACGCTGTATTGCATCCACTGTCCGTAAGATTTCAAAATCTTGTGAATCTTCGTTCGGCGCTTATCTTCGCGGATATCGTAAGAAACAAAAAAGAACACGATCGCAATTTAAAAGGTAAAATTCAGGCAAATCAAACGACGCTATCCATGAATGGCACTGACTTAAGGCGGGTGGACGCTACCCGCCCTACGAAATATCAACGCTTACTTCAGTGCCATTCAGCTATCAATAAATAGCAATCAATTATTTCAGAACCAACGGCGGATACTTATCGATTTCACCCATTAAGTATTTCCCCAGCAATCGCGCTTGAATTTCATAAGCTTGTCGATAAGTACACTTACGTCCGAGAACTGGATGCTTGAACTCAGACTGTTTTTTCTTCTCGCAAAGCGTTAAAAAAGTTTTGCGCCCTTCATCCGTCAGCCGAACGACATTACTAATCGGTTCTACCGTAAAATCAGCCCGCGTTAACTTACCATTGTTGATGGCATTCAAAATAACGCTATCGACAACCAAAGGACGAAACTCCTCCATTAAATCTAGCGCTAAACCAACACGACCGTAGTGTTTAAGGTGAAGATACCCTAAATAAGGGTCAAAGCCGACAATTTGGATAGCACTTTCGAGGTCATATCGCAATAATGTGTAGCCAAAATTCATGAGAGCGTTGACCGCATCGGTAGCCGGTCGATGGCGGGTTTTAAACGTAAAGTCTTCTACCCGAATCAATCGATCGAAAACGCGAAAATATGCCGCGCTTCCGGCTCCTTCTAAACCGCGCAAAGAGTTAATATTATCAACGCGATCGAGTTTAGCGATCGCAGTGCTAATTTGCTCGATCGCGCTGTCGAAGTTGAGTTCGCTGCGATCGCGTTGTGCCTGTCTTAAACTACGTTGATAATTCTTTAATTTTCCTCGAATAAATCCCCGCACAACATGAATCGATTGTGGCGTTTCTCCGGCGGCTTTCCATTGAGCGCTACGAAGAAAAATATTCTTACTCGGTTCTGCTTCCAGCTTACCCAAAAACTTGCCAGTATTGCTTAAATAAACAAGCGGAATTTTGCGCTGACATAATTCCGCGATCGCAGCGGGCGAAACCGTCGCTCGCCCCAATACCACCAACCCTTCGACTTTAATAAACGGCACGTCTAAAATCGTCTTTTTCTCTGCCTTGACTTGAATTCGCTCGTCAACTTTACCGATGAAAGCATCTTCTTGGTTAATGTAAATCGTTCCCATCATTTTGTTCCTCAACTAATCTTCTTGATACTTCTGAACTTTTTCTGCTGCTTTGGGCAAACAGCGATCGTACAAACTGCATCCTTTACAGCGCTTGCTGTAAATTGCAGGCGGTCTTTTTTCCGTCGCAAAAAGTGCGCGAACGGCAGCAATTGTCGTTATTGTCTCCTCGCGCAAAGCCGCTGTCAGTGCCACTTCTTGCCGCTGGTGAGATTGGGCGTAATAGACGTAACCGCGATCGATTGTTCGCCCCGTCATTTCCTCCAAACATAAGGCTTGAGCGCAAACTTGTAACTCATCGTTATCCCACTCTCCCTTGCGCCCGCGCTTATATTCAACCGGATATATTTCACCTTCTTTTGACTCGACTAAATCCGCTTTTCCTATCAACCTATAGCGCTCAGCCCTCAACCAAATCGCCCGTACTTGCCAAGTTTCCTCGCGAAAACCTTCACCGAGAGTGTGGACGCGATCGTGCAAACTCGTGCCTTCAATTGTGTATTGATTCTCTTCAAATTCCCCCGCACAAAACATCAACCAGCACCGATGCGGGCAGTAATTGTATTGATTGAGCGCTGCGATTTGAATCGGGTCTTCTTGTTCTTTTTTAAAATCAAGAACAAAGATTGCTTCTGAATTTTGTTTTACTTTCATGTTCTCCAAATTTCAAAAAAAATACTAAAGTTTTCAGCTTCATCTTAATTATCAATTGTCCATTATCCATTATCAATTAACCTCCGTACCATCCCCATCCCCATCGTCGTTTTCCGCCCGATGCCGCAGTAGAGCGCAAAATCTGCGAGGGCATTTAATTGCTTAATGCGATCGGGTTCGATGTCTCCTAAAATTCGATAAGTAATCTCTCCCGTGCAACCGATAAACTTACTCCGAGAATCGCGAGTAATAACGGTTTTAATATCGAAGAAACTAGGAAATAAACTCTCAATTTTGACATCGGAAAACTCAATTTCGCTGTATTTATTCCAGCGATTGAGTAAACTTTGGAACACCGATTCGCGGTTGGGGAGGGCGCAATCGTGCTTGCCTTGGCGGAAAGCGGTAGGGGTGGCGAACTGGAAGGAGAGAGAAAGTTCGAGATCGCTCGCGCGATCGTACAATTGAGCGTAGGGACAAGCATTCGCCCAAGGTTGCCCCCGCTGCGGCGTTCCCAAGATACTGGTAATCTGTAGATCTGCCGAGCCGAGATGCCAAGGACGTTCCGGGTTTAAATTCAACCAAAGTTGCGTTAACTTGCCGAACAATTCATCATCAAGCAGTGAAATTCGCCACCAACAAGGCATCCCCGCCGGAATCGCACGATTGTGTTCCCATATCATCATTTCTCGCCTTGAATTCCCCTGAATTTGTAAGGGCGAAAGCGTAAAAGCTTTGTCCGCACTGTTATCGTGAAGATAGGTTCCGAGGGGAGGATCGACAGAACTAACCAAAGTAAGAAATAGCGCGTGTAAATGCCTGCCGGTGAGATATCCGGGAACAATGGGAGAGCGGGGGAGAAGGTTGAGAACGAGACTGTAGGGCATAGTTTTGTGTTAGGGTACGTGGGATGCAAGCCTTGAGTTACGATTCAATTTAACTTGATGAAATTTAGGCTAAAATCGAGATAAAAAAGTTCTTCGAGCCTTTCAAAACCGTTAAAATCATTCCGTCAATTGCTGCTTCATTTTAAATTTTCAAAAAAAGGTCTATAGCTATGATTTCCATTCCTAGTTCCGACTTTATGCCACCAGACGTTTACCTAAAATTAGAAGAAAACAGCGATGTCAAGCATGAATATCGTCAGGGGGAAGTTTATGCAATGGCAGGAGCTAGTAATAACCACGTGTTGATTGCTGGGAACTTTTACGTTGTTTTAAGAAACAAGTTGCGAGGGAGCGGCTGTCTGCCCTTCATCGCCGATACAAAAGTCCGAATTGAAACCCAGAATACTTACTACTATCCCGATGTTGTGGTAACTTGCGATCGCCGCGATCGCGACTTGACAAATTTCCTCCTTTATCCTTGTTTGATTGTCGAAGTTCTATCGGAAACAACCGAAGCTTTCGATAGGGGAGATAAGTTTGCGGACTATCGAGAAATCGGAACTTTACAAGAGTATGTCCTCGTCAGTCAAACGCGGATGAGAGTCGATGTGTTTCGTCGCGATCGGGAGGGACAGTGGGTGTTGTCTTCTTACAAGGAGGGCGATACGCTGCATTTAGCAAGTCTGGATTTAGATGTGGCAGTACAGGAGTTATATGAAGATATAGAGTTATCTTCACATTCTCAAATCATGAATGATTTATGATTGAGCAATCCAAAATTCCTCGTTATCAGGACACTTTAGAGCAATACCCGCTGCTGCAATAGCTAGAATTCCTGAAAGACTCGGAAAAAATAGATACTCTTGTTGCTCGAACAAGTCATCAACAACAATTGGATAGCTATCTATCCCTTGTCTTCTTAGCTTACAAATTGCCCAGCGATTTTTCTGATGTTCGCGAACGATGACTCCCGGCATTAACGATGGTGTAAGCTCTTGCAAAAGAGCCGTCGAACGTATGCTACCTCCTGATGTCCGTTTAAGCGTACAATTTTCAAAGGCATAAAGTTTACAGAGATAGCGAGCCTTGAACTCTTCAAGCTCATGAACGACTAGCTCAAAAACGAGTTGGTAGGTCTCCTCAGCCCGATGAGTAACAATAATGCGATCGCCTTCTGATATAAATTCATAAAATCTCATCAAATGTAGAGGGTCAAGATTCGTTTCACCTACTTCGTCGAGAAGAAAGTTGTGAGGGTCGTATATCTTTACATTCGGCAACAAATTTTCTCGAAACTGAAATAAGGGGTTATAACTGGTTGTCAGAATTTTGGCATACTCCAATAACTCTTCAGCTTTGTCTCGATCTGCTCGAATAAACTCCTCAATTTTTTCAATTGGCAGACGATTGCTCTTAACATCTTCCCATTCTTCAGGATAGTTTGCTCGTAAAAAACTGATAACACAGCTTTGACCTCCTTTGATGTCTTTCCACTTCTTTTTAATTCCAGAAAGTTCTGCTTTTACAATATTTTCAGCACCGAGAATAACATTCATTCGCTTGCGCTGAAAATCCCAATCTCTTTTTCCATTTAGAACGCTCTGTAAGGTATTGTAAAGTTGGAGAACTAAGCTTTCTTCAGGAAGCCCAGCCAAATAGCATTGAAGTTCGAGGAGGGGTCTAGCCATCTCTAAAAATGCTTCCGATCGCCAGTATATTTCTAGGAAGGGATGCTTCATGCAAGACAGATTTTCTAGCATTCCTTTCAAGGCTTCACGTCCGCCCTGTAAGTCCAACTCTGTAATTCCTTCTTCCCATGCTTTTTCAGGTAAATAAGCAATTGCTTCTGAAGCAACTGTCGTTTCTGGTTTCCCTAAAACTCGACCGACACGACCGACTCGCTGCCAAAAAGAAGCGCGATCGCGGGCTGAAAAAATGAGCCAGTCTAAATTTTGACGAGAGGGAGAATTCTCTCGCTCAAAATTGAACCCAACATCAACGGTACTGGTGGCGAGAATTATTTGTTTTTGGGCGGCAGCATGACGTTTTTCTTTAGGAGTATCGCCCGTTATTCTACCGCATAAATCTTTATAACCCTTTTCTGTTAAGCGACTTGAAATTCGATTAAGGGTATCCTTCGAGTCGAGAATAACTGCTCCATATTGGTTAGGACGCTCTTGCAGCCGTTGAATAACTTCTGCTGCTATCTCAGCAATCATACTTTCTTTATCGAGATATTTGCGAAGCTCTAATCGTACTTCTGTTTGAGAAGGAATGAGATTTTTGACCTGACTTGTTCCGTCAATACGAGCAATTCTTACGCCATGCTGCGAGAGGAGATTAAGCGCTTCTTCGCAAGCAGGCTCCGGTGTGGCGGTCAGGAGAACGATTTTGCGATTGTGTTGAAAGTAACCGAAGACTTGAGATAGCGCGAGATAAAAAAATAAGCTAACGAGTTGCTTGGCACTATAGAGATGGAATTCATCAAAAATAACTGTGGCAAAACTGCTGTAGAATTCGCTAGCGAGATTGGCGCGATCGAGGCGATTATATTGAAAGAAAGCAGCGTAATAAAAGATATCGGGATTTGTCACCAATAAAATCGGTTTACCGCCGCCACATTCTGGAAAAAGAGTGGCAGGTTCTCGCAGAACATTATAGATTTTTTCTCCAGAGCGCTTACCGACGCGATCGTTTCGCCAAGAGTGGACTTGTGCTGCTGATGCTGCTTTGACGATATGCGGCAAGTTGGCATCGCGAACGAACTTTGCAGCAGCTTCTGTTTGTTGGTCGATGAGAGCATTTGTCGGCGCGACATAAACCGCATTACGTTGGGGATTGTGAAGCAAAAGGCTTAAACCTGCCTTAGTTTTCCCCGTCCCCGTTGCTGCCAAGTCCAGGATAATATCGCAAGATTTACCAGCTTGATAGACATCAACTTGATGCTGTAATGCTGGCTTCAAGAATTCTAGTTCTGGCGGAAAGTCAGAGCAACTTGAAATACTAGCAGGTTCCAGAACGATGTTTAAATTAGTCACGATCTTGTCCTCCACAGAAATTAAGATTTGCCGGACAAATAAAGTTGCCAATTTGCCATGCAGCCCCTCGGAAGCGTAAATTTTTGAGGAGTGAAGCTGGAGGCATTGCAATTAGATCGAAAGCTAAAAGCTCGATATTTTGAGGCAAGTCTGCGACATTAAGATAAGTATTGCAAGAGTAGGTATCGATAGGAAGTTCGCGAACCTTGAGTTGCTGTACTTGCTCGACTCGAACTTTGCTGATAAATTTGCCAACGCGGATATATTCAGGGAGTTCGCGATCGCCGAATACAATAGTTTGAAACCGATTACCTCGTTCGATAAGTCGCAATCTGCCGGTTTGAGGAAAGTTACTGGGGCGATAGCTATTCGGTTTTTTGCCGGTGCGACTGAGCGGTAAGTCTTCCCGCGCCGTGGCGACGCGATTATTCGTCATCGCATACCAATAAGCGTCGGAAAGTGCGTTAAAACGCTCGAATCGCAGCGATGCAGAGCCTCCAATCGGCCAAGCGGGGAGGATATAACTTTGACCGCTCAGGGGCGTTAAATCCTCAAAATAACGAGGTTTGCCTGTTTCTTCACCGATGAGGCGATAGGGCGATCGCGCCCATCCTAGCGCATAAGCGAGAGCATAGTTACCGATCGCACTTTCTGTGTAGTAAGTATCCGACAGTTCTCGCGAAGCAAAAAATATCGGTTCGGCACACCAGAGTTCGATTAAAGACGCAGTAGAATACTTTGTCAGACCCGAAGATGAAGCGGGATTCATAAAGACCAACTAGAAGTTAAGGAACAGACGATGTTTCCCCAATTCAACAATGAAATTGCAAGTGGGATTTAGGGCGGACAATTGCCCACCCCATTAGGAAGAGAGTAGCTTACTTGAATCTTTTATGACTCGCCAGATTCTACGTCTGTCTTCGTTTTTTTATCTTTCCCTTTCTTGCCAGAATTTTCACCCTTTATTTTTCGCCAAGGTTCGTAAGATTCGCTCAAGCGTTTAAGAAACGTTTCCTGCTCTGATGTAGACCAATGGCGATCGACATCAGCGATTAGCTCATCACACTCTGCTGCTGAAAGTTGCATCGAAATTCCTCGCTTATTGTTCCAAGTTGCAATAGCTTCTGCTGTTGCAGCTAGCAGAGTTTCTAACTCGAAAGGATGTTCTAGCTCGGGTCGCTCTTTTTTGAGCAGATCGTAAACATTTTGAACTAATTCAAGGGAACTGGGTAATTCGGCTATACCACCGAAGACTCCGATAATTTGATTATCCATCCGCCCGATTCGACTCGAAACTGCCCCGTAGCGAGTGGTTAGTAAAATATTACCCAAAACGTACCGAAGCTCATCTGCTGTTACATCTTTCAGGGTAACGATATCAAGGAAATGAACGCCCGGTTTGATATATTCGCTGGTATTGAGTGCTGTCGAAGCATTTCCTTTTTCATCGCGCATCGTTCCCGTTTCAAAAATAGCATTAATCGTGCGATCGCCGATTAATTCCGTACTCGGTAAAACAGTAAAGGCATCCTCAGTCCAAACGCGACTTTTTTGTGCGCCCTCTCCACCTGCGGCAAACCCATAAAGGAAACAATCAATGCACATTTCGCACGGTGCGTTAGTATTAAGCGCGCAAAGTTCCTTGGTTTTCGGTGCAGGGTATAAGAGGTTATGAGACCGTAAAAATTCTCGCCCCTTGCGCCGTTCTGGGGCAACTTGTTTGCGTTTGGTCATCACCAACCGAGGAATTGATTCTGTATGAGTTACGCCTGCCTGGACGTATTCCGCACACATCGGCTCTCCCGTTCCTTCTGTCCGAAAAATTGTTTCTGATTTGGTGGTGCGGAGAACAACTAAGCCAATCGTCCGACCTTTCGGGAAGTTTTCATAGTTTGGAGCAAGAAAAGGTTGTAGTTTTTCGATAGACATGATTATTTCCTCCTGTTTGCGATTCATGAATAGTGCAAGTTATGACTTTGCTTCAGATGACTTGATTTCACCTGACTTTTCTAGCTCTGCTTTCGCTTGCTGTTGCGCTTCTTTTAAGAAAAAAAGGTAAGCTGCCTCTAAAGTCTTGCTGTCTGCGAGCAAGCGCTCTGGGCGCTCTTGGTAAATATCATGAAAAAATTTTCTGAGTACATCATAAAAAGCTTTGACTTGTTCGTACTTCGTTGCTCCTACACCATGTTCGCGAATTCGATCGAGTCGGGTATGATACTGCTGAGAGAGGGCAGCAAAAATTGTCTCCCAGTCCATATGAGGTTTACGCAACTTGACTGCCTTTATAAAATCCGAAAAGGGTTCTGTTTGAGCCGTTCTTCGATATGAACTTCCCCACAGCTTACCGACAACAGCTAAATGAGCAGCTTGCTTAAGATATCTTGAAATTTGTTCATGTTCTTCTGACATTAAACTCTCCAATAAAGTATTCAAAGGTTTACGAATGCGAGTCCAGATTGCCTCTAAGTTAGGATCGTCTTGTTCTCGCAAAATCCAACGCAGTAGAACGTAATAAAAATTGAGTGGGCGAGTAGCTGCCTTTGCTAAGTCATATAAGCAATCATCTTTTTTCTGAAGGCTTGCTACAGAAACAGCAAGTTTTCCAAGGCAGCGCAACCGCTCTAAAACTCGTTCTGCTGTCAAAACTTTTTTTCTGTTTTTCTCTGATAAATGCCCATCGCGGCAATATTGTCCGTTACCCAAGAGAGGTTGTAAAGATGAAGGAATGCCTTCAACGCTTCCAAACGCATTCCAAGTTGGCTCAACTTCTAAGTTCGCACTTAAAATAAAAGGGAAGCCGAATTCTAAGGCTAAACTCATCTCTAAAGCAAGGCGAAGCGATTTCAGCAGCGCTACTGAGTTGTTCACTTCTCCCCAAATCGTTGGAATCGTTACTGTCGAATTAATAAACTCCGCACGTTTGGGTAAGGCTAAGCCAACCACTTTATTCGCCTTGAACACTTTAATGTTATCGCGATAAAGTTGTAGTTCGTCAACTGTTACTGCTCCATCCTCATTAACCTCTGCTGTCTGTTGCAAAAACTTTTGCCAAATTGCTCTCAATTCGGGACTCGCTCCCTTCGGTAAGGAAAAATGAAGGTATAAAGGGTCATTTTTTACAGTTTTGGGGAAATTTGCTCCTACTGCCATTAGCTGGTAGCCTAGGGCTAATAAATTAGCTGCCCTCCGTTTGGGTTCGGCAATCATTCCTCCAGGCAGACGATTGGAAAAAGCTTGAACCTTTGTCGCAGGTGGCATTTTAGGAGAACTTAATTCTCCGACGTGTTGTGAGGTTGTACCCAAGGAACAACGCTGGCGAGGATTGGCTTCAACATAAGCGGTTAATTCTTCATAACCCCGCCAATTTGTCGCGGTAGGAAAGCTCAACAGTTGTCGAACGGCATCAACTAACTCTGTCGATACTTCACTGTCTTCTGTCTGTCTCAGTTGAAAAGAATCTTCTAAGGTAGCGTATACAGAATCCAAACCACTAATTACTGCTTTCGCTGCAAATAAACAACGTCCGTACTGCGGGTTAAAAGGTTCTAACGCGCTACGTTGCTCTGGTGTTATGCCAACACGCTCGGCAATTCTCGCCCAAACTTCTTTGGTGCTAATTCCGGCAGCGCGGTAGCTTAAATAAGCAGTCTTGAGTCCTTCGGAAATGGCAAATTCTTCGGCGTTGGATATCGGTTCTAGCCCAACAGCAAGAGCAGCAGCGACAGCATCTTCTCCCGCATCCTGACTATATTTCTTAATTGTTTCTGCTACTTTGTCAAATTTGTAGCCGTTTGCTTTGCGAAGAAGCAGTTTATCGACTTCTTCAAGGGTTGCTTCTGGGTTTTGTTGGATGGCTTGCGAATCTATTTTTATTCCGTCTTTTGTTGCTTTTAACAGTTGCTCGACATTGCCTCCAAAGACGCGATCTATCTTTTTTTGCCACGTTCGGGCGATTGATGGAGAAATATCTTCTGCGGGGAAAGCTTCACCGATAAAGATGAGTCCATCGGGGTTAATCGCGAGAATCTGTAAATCGCGAGCGCGTAATACTTCTTCGCACGCAGATAGCAGTAGAGAAGTCAAGTATCCTCGATCGGCAGATAAGGTCACTTCAAAGAGTTGAATCGGACGGTTTAAAGCAACGGTCAATTCATTTTCAACCTTACGAATTCGCGTGGCTTTATCAATACCTAGATCGAATAAGTCACCGCCAATTAACATAGCTGCCCAGCGCTTAATATCTGGATTTTCGGGCAAAAAACGTATTCCGTCGCTAGTATTATGACCGGAATGACGCTCGATAATCCGCCGAATCAATTCGAGGTCTTCTTCTGTTTTGGCAAATTCACTAACGCAAGCAGCGGCGAGTTGTTCTTTGAGAAAGGTGCGATCGCGCGCTAAAGTTTTTACATTCCGACCATCATCAGTTAACTTATTTAAATCGTGGACAGCGGTAGCAGCTAACAGACAAGCTCGTTTATCTTCAGGCGTTTTAGCAATTTTACTCGCTGTCAGCACGAACTGGCAGGCAGAATCCAAATGTTCTGCTAGCGTGCGTCCTTCACGAGTTCCATATTGGGCGTGTTGGGCGTGTAATTCATAAAGTCGAGGGCGAACTTCGTAGAAATACCGCTCGTCTAAGCTTTGAGCTTCTTTTTTGTCGAAGAAACCAACCATGATTTTTAGTTAAGAATCGATCCGATCCCAGTCGGGAGTGATTGAAGCAGAGAAGTATGACGCTTCAGTCCATTTTTATACTGCCGAATATTTGCAGTTAGATACGTTCAATGAAGTTCTCGCACCAATGGTGCGAGTTTTTTGAATTCCGATTAGAAGATTCGAGATTGAGGGTCGATCCCAAAATCAATCTCTAATGTTCTCAATGGCAGTCGAAAGTACATTTCTGTAGCTTCTGCCTGTTTGTATGTGCAATAATAGAATCATTACATCAATCTTTTAGGTTGTCAAGGTTTTGTAAGTATATTTAGAGGATGCCCCGCAAGAAAGAAACGATTACACTGTCAATTCCGCCCGGAACCAAGGAAAAGCTAGAGGCGATCGCGGCCCGTCTCGGCATCTATTGGGGCAAAAGCCCTAGCATTTCTGGGCTGCTCGCCGCGATCGCGCAAGAAGAGGTTGAAGTCGGCAAACCCTTTACACTCAACCATTCCCAGGTCAAGGCTCTGCGCCAAGCGATCGCGAACTCGATCGATGCCGGTCATATCGAATCCGCCCAAATTCTAATGCTACTCCTCCTCGATCGCGGAAACTTAGAAGCCCCACTCAGACAGAGCTTGCTGCAACAAGTCGGTCAGCCGATCGAAGCATGGCGAATTAGAGTCAATCAACTGATTGAAGCCAAACAGCCCTTTCACTTGTCCTACCGCAATTCTCAGGAACAGACTTTAGAATATACAGTCCGCTGCGCTAAGGTCATCCAGTACGAAAAGCGAACGTACTTACAAGTTTGGTGCGAGGAAACGGAGGATAGCACTGACTTGCCCGAACTGCGGCACAATCGCTGCTTGCGCTTCGATCGCATTCTCTCAATGATTCCACTGACAGGCGAGTGGCGCGAACAACTCGACTCCATAAAAGTGTACTTACATTTTCGCGGTTGGTTGGTCAGAGCTTACGAACCCAAACCCGACGATATTGAAAATGAGGTTATCGGTGAAGTGCGCCAGGTGATTCGCAAAGTCTCTAATCCTTTCTGGCTGATTCGCGAAGTGATTCGTTACGGTAAGGATTGCGAAATTGTTGCGCCCCCGGCAATGCGCGATCGCTTCATCGGCGAACTCAAAACCCTCTGCCAGCGTTACAACCTCGATTTACGCCCCG
The DNA here is from genome assembly GCF_014698145.1 of Oscillatoria sp. FACHB-1406. Taxonomy (NCBI): domain Bacteria; kingdom Bacillati; phylum Cyanobacteriota; class Cyanophyceae; order Oscillatoriales; family Oscillatoriaceae; genus Oscillatoria; species Oscillatoria sp. FACHB-1406. The sequence goes on from NZ_JACJSM010000010.1 coordinate 135,281, forward strand.
AAACGCCAGATGATTAGAGGAAACTGGGGAACGCAATTTCCTGTCCCTTCCGCTATTACTTGCCGATCGCGGTAAAATCTTCGGTAAAAACTGCGACGACGAGCGATCGCGCGATCGGTTAACCTCAGAATTTGTTAGTATTCGCTTCACATATAGGATTTAAGTTAACCTATGAGCGCACCCGTTTGTGAGTATATTCCTGGTTTAGCTAACGTTCCCGCCGCTCAATCGGGTATTAGTTATGTAGACGGCCAGAACGGCTTATTAGAATATCGCGGTATCCGCATTGAGGAACTAGCAGCAAAAAGCAGTTTCCTCGAAACCGCCTTCCTGTTGATTTGGGGCTATTTGCCCGGAGTGGAAGAACTCCGCGCCTTTGAACGCGAAGTTTGCCAGCACCGACGCATTAAGTACCACATCCGAGACATGATGAAGTGCTTCCCGGAAACCGGACATCCGATGGATGCACTGCAAACATCCGCCGCCGCTTTAGGGCTATTTTATTCCCGCCGTGCTTTAGACGATCCTCAATACATCCGAGAAGCTGTTGTGCGCTTGCTGGCAAAAATTCCCACAATGGTTGCGGCGTTTAAAATGATGCGGAAAGGCAACGACCCGGTACAACCCAATGATACCTTGGATTACGCGGCGAACTTCCTGTATATGCTCACCGAGCAAGTTCCCGATCCTCTAGCTGCTAAGGTTTTTGATGTGTGTTTAATGCTTCACGCCGAACACACGATTAATGCTTCGACTTTCAGCGCGATGGTGACGGCTTCGACGCTCACAGATCCTTATGCAGTCGTCGCTTCAGCGGTCGGAACCCTCGCCGGACCGCTCCACGGCGGAGCGAATGAAGAAGTCGTGTTCATGCTCGAAGAGATTGGTTCGGTTAAAAATGTTCGGCCCTACGTCGAGAAATTGATCGAAACCAAGTCAAAAATAATGGGCTTTGGTCATCGGGTTTATAAAGTCAAAGATCCGCGCGCGACGATTTTGCAAGAACTCGCCGAACAACTGTTTGCAAAAACGGGATACGACGAATCTTATGATATTGCGGTGGAATTAGAGCGGGTTGTTGAAGAGAAGTTGGGGCATAAAGGCATTTACGCTAACGTCGATTTTTATTCGGGGTTGGTGTATCGTAAGTTGGGCATTCCAACCGATCTATTTACGCCGATTTTTGCGATCGCGCGCGTTGCCGGTTGGCTCGCCCACTGGCGCGAACAAATCCGCGAAAATCGTATTTTCCGCCCGACACAAATTTATGTAGGCGACCACAATCAATCATACCTTCCCATTGAGGAGCGTTAGCATCGGGGCGGGTAGGGGCGTAAGTCTTGTTAAGTTTCACCTTTACAGATTGAAACCCATTTAAAAGTAAGCTGCCCCACCCGAGTTTTTTGGGGTAGGGCAAGCTTGCACGGTTTAGCTTTTCCCAGGCAGCAAATCGGCGGCGAGTAACTTCGCAACCATCGCCGATCGCGAATTTACGCCGAGTTTCTGAAAAATTCTCCGCAGGTAAGTTGCAACCGTCCAATGACTAATCTTCAAATGTTTGGCGATGCACTTATTCGGAAGACCGCAAGCTACTAACTGAGCGACAATTTGCTCGCGCGGGCTTAAATGAATGGCTCCGTTTTCTTTGAAAGGCAAAGAGGCTGAATTTTGACTGATTTCAGTAATTTCGTTCTCCGCTCGCGCTTCAGAAACAGAGCGTTTTTGCGAAATTTTATCTAAGTTTTCACGGTTGAGACTCGATAAAAAATTTGGGTAACTCATTATTGGTGTGAATCGGCTAGATATTACTTTGAAAAGCTTCTCAATTTTTTCGATGTTTTCCGGAACTTTTTTGTTTCTTTCTATACAAACAAAAACACGAAAAATTTTGAACGCTAATAGATGCCCCCACACGATTGCCCTAAAACTCAATCGCTATGTCGATTTCGCGCGATCGTTTGTAACTTGCGTTCGGATAAATTCACTCTGTTTCAAAAGAAAGTGGGTTCAATTCAAACTTAAATCGGCAGATGGTTAAAGTTCGATCTTTCTGTCAGCCTATCATTTTTAAATCGAAGATTTTTTTAAGCAAAGTTTATGGGACTTCATTTTTAATTTAAAAAATAGGATTGTGAGATTCGATTTTATTCAGAAATTATTTCAATCAGAAATACATATGTAGTAACTTAGCATATTTTTTTTTGAGTTGCAGTACCCGTTCGGGTACTATCGGGGAAATTTGGCTGGAGCTTGTCGCTCAAATGAGTGACACTCAAAAAAGCGACTGTGCGATCGCGCGTTGCCCTCGTTATACCTGAGAAATGCAGAACATTTTCTCGTAAGGAGTCGGATCATGCTAGACGGCGAAACGATGCAGCAAGAATTTGAAGACGAATACGAATATGAAGACGAGTACGAAGGCGACGGCGAAGAATTTTTAGGCGATGCCCTGAAAGGAGTCGGCGGCGCGCTTGGTTTGTTTGAAGGCGAAGGCGAGTACGAGTACGAATACGAAGATGAGTACGAATACGAGGACGAAAGCGAAGCCTTTTTTAAAAAATTGCGGAGTTTAGCGAAAAAAGTCGCTCCTATTCTCAAAAAAGTCGCCCCCATCGCGGCTCGCGCTGTCGGAACGGCGATTGGCGGCCCCGGAGTCGGTCAAGCCCTCGGTTCCCTCGCCGGACAATTGGGCGAATTTGAGGACGAATACGAGTTTGAAGGCGAATTTGAGGACGAGTACGAAACGTCGGTGCAGCCGGAAGCTTTAGCCGAAGCGCTGGCAGCGATCGCGTCCCAAGTGCAAAGCGAGTACGAAGCAGAAGCCTATACCGGGGCGTTTACCGCTCGAATTATCCCCATCCGTTCGGCATCGATGGCTCGCATTTCCCCCAAAATCGTTAAAGGTGCAGCTACCCTAACGCGCACGCTGCGGAAATCGCCCGCAACTCGTCCTTTAGTTAAAACCGTTCCGACGATTGTTGCCCGCACGGGGCAGAAATTAGCCAAACAAGCCGCTCAAGGACGACCTGTTACCCCCACCACAGCCGCAAAAGTGATGGCGGGAGAAACGAAAAAGGTGCTGGGCAATCCCATGACTTGCGCCAAAGCGATGGTGCGATCGCAACAAGCAGCGAAGAAGGTTGCGAAAGCTATACCCGCCAAGCAGTCTGAGTATGAGTACGAATACGAAGGCGAGTGGGAAATTGAACACATGAGTCTGCCCAAAACACGGGGACGTAAAAAGGGCAAGCCAACTGCTGTGAAGATTAATAATGCGGATATCGCGAGAAAATACAACGAACTTTCAGTTCGAGGTAAGCAGTATGTAGACCAATTTGTGGCGAATTATTCAAAGTGGGCTTCAGAGGTGGAGAAAATGCACGCTAAAGAACGTTAGGTTTTGTTGAGGTACGAAACCCAACACCAACAATAGATACGTTGGGTTTCTCTATCGCTCTACCCAACCTACCCCATGAAATCGAAATTGAGGTCAAAAAACAATGTGTAAGTACAACGGAACCGATCGCGAGTACGAATGCGAATACGCCAGCGAATACGAAAGCGAGCAATTTTTTCCCCTGTTAGCCCCGCTGCTGGCCAAAGCCGCACCGATCGCCATTAAAGCAGTAGGCGGTTTACTCGGCGGCGGAAAAAAACGGCGACAGCGCGAATTTGAATTCGAGTACGAGTACGAAGGTGAATACGAAGGCGATCCCTTTATTGGTAATTTGCTGCGCGGATTAGGCAATTCCTTCGGACTGGGTGAAGGCGAATACGAGTACGAATACGAGTATGAAACCACACCGATGAGCGAGTACGAAATTGTTATGGAAAATCTGGCGTATCGCGCCGCCCACAGCGAAAGCGAAGCCGAAGCCGAAGCTTTTTTAGGTGCATTAGTGCCGATGGCAGCGCGATTAATTCCCTCTGCCGCCAAAGCGATTACTTCCCTTGCCCCCACCTTAGTCCGGGGAGTTTCCCAAATCGGACACGCACTGCACAAAAACCCCACCACTCGCCAACTGTTGCAAACCGCGCCCGATATTTTAAAAGGAACGGTGCAAACGCTGGCTAATCAAGTGGAACAAGGTCAACCGCTGTCGAGTAAGACGGCATTGCGCGCGCTGGCGGCTAATACTGCCAACGTTTTGGACAATCCGCAAAAAGTCAAAGCAGCGATGAAAAAATCCCATCGCGCCCAGCATCAAGCTAAAGCGATCGCCAGTCGCAATGGCAAACGCAGCCGCGTTCCCGCCTAAAAATATCCCCTTGCCGATCGCGCCCTTATTTGCCATGAACGGACTTTTGAAAACCCCGACGCGCTCCTTTGAAGCTTGGGATAAGGACTTACTGCCCGTCCATCGACCCGCTGCCGATGGCTTCGTCGAACCGCCCAATTTAGACCCCTGGTTGCGCGTGCAAGCGCTGAATACCGTCCGCCACGCCGCCGCCCTGCGTCCCTTCCTGCGGAACGAGTTTGGGACGGAACCCGCAAGCCCCAGCGACGCACACATCGATGCAGCCAATCAATTGATCGAAAATTTGCGATCGCAGTTGCGAGTCATGTCGCGGGAAATCAGCGATAGCGCGCGGGCGGCGATCGCGCAACCGGAAATCGATCGCTTGCAAGACCTACTGATGCGGAAAGAGCGATCGCACGATTGGGTACAAGCGATCGAACAAATCTGGGATTTCTACTTCGAGTTGTTCGGACAGCGGCAAAGTCGTTTCGGCAATTGGCTGCTGGGGTGCGATCGCATCGCCCTCGACTGCTACCAAGACGTTTTTATGGGGCTGGGTTGTGCGAAATCCGTCCCCGCCCCCGCGCCCTTTTCGTACATGAAAACAGGTTTCGGCCCCGCCACCTTCCGACGCGGTATTGCGCTAACCAAACTCAGCAAGCAGATCAATCCCTTTCCCTTGATTCAACTTCCTTATCACCGTTTGGTCAACCCTTGGACGTTGGGCGCGGTTCTGCACGAAGTTTCCCATAACTTGCAGACCGATTTGAATCTGCGGCAAACCATTCCCAACGCGATCGCGCGGCGGCTGTTACAAGCGGGAATGAGTCCAGCGATCGCTAAAACCTGGAGTCGCTGGCACAGCGAAACCTTCGCCGATATGTCCGGTTTGCTTCTCGGCGGGCCGCATATCGTCGCCTCCCTCATGGATATCGCCGCACGCGGCCCCCGCAGCACTTTACACTTCCATCCCGGCGCGGTGCATCCCACGCCTTACCTGCGGGTTTTCATCAGCACCGAACTGTTGCGCCGTATGGGATTTCCCAAAGCGGCCAGTAACTACCAGCGCCTCTGGGAACGCCTGTATCCCAACCCCCGCGCCGGGACAATTCCCGCCCAATTTTTGGAAAGTTTCGGCAAAGCGCACAAACTAGTCGTCGATACCATCTGCTTTACGCCCTACAAGGAATTGGGCAATAAAACCCTCGCCGAAGTGACGGGATTTAAGCCGCAACATCAGCGAATGATTGCGGAAGCGGGCGAACGGTTAGCGGCGGGGAACGATCCGGGGATTATTCCCGAACGGTTTTTGATTGGGGCTTCGCGATCGGCGTTGGATCGGCGCTTGGCGGAACCGAAAATCATTACCCAAAATTTCTACAAAGCATTGGAACGAAGATAAATCGATTTTGGCTGAATCCAAAATCTTACAAGGAGTAAGAATTATGACAACGTATCGCATTCGCGGTTTGGTTGTTACCAAAGAAATTGTAACCCTGCAATTGTTGACACAAAAAACACCAGACCAGCAAAAACAATTAGACCAAGCGGTGAGAAACCACACTTCAGGTCTCTGGGTCGAAATCTGGGACAAAGACGAGCGATTTGACGATCGCCTCGGTCGAGCAAAAACAGATTCCTACGGCTTCTTTGAGATTGAATTTACAAAAGATGCTTTTCGACAAGAACCTTACGAAATGGACGACCTCCCCGATCTTTTCTTCAGAGTTTATCAGGGAAAACAACTTCTGTTTAGCAGCGAAGGAGAGGTCGAGATCGGGGAATTTAAGAACAACCGATGGGAATCGACGGTAAAGTCAGAAGGAGTGACCTGGAATTGGCAAGATTGGGATGCTAATACAAGTTTAAAATTCCCGGTTCCGCAGTTTTCTGTCGCAGACAAAAACTTTACTTCTAATGACAATGATAGCAGCGAGACAACTTATGCGATTCAGGTCTATGAAACTTGGATAATTCCTGATGTCCTCGACCGCGAAATTCCCAGCTTTCCTCTAATCGAAGATACTTGGGAAAACCAAGTGATCGATGTATTACCCACCTTAGACCAAGTAGAGCGCTCTGGCTACCGAACTGCGGTAACAACCTCGGACGGTTCGGGAGGGACGTTACAACAAATTGTAGACAGTGCCTTAAGTCAAGTGTTGAGCCGGTCTTCCAAAGAAGATCCCAAAGCGTTTGTTGCCTCCCTCACGAAAGCGTTTACGCCCCAAGAAACCAACGGACGCACCGATTATATCTGGACTCCCTGCACTTATAGCACCGTCCAAACCGAACTCGGCGGTGCAGTGAGTGGCGCGCAGGCGAGCCTTTACCATCGCGCGAAAGCAGCTTTAAATGAAATGCTGCCGCTGTTGGATAAACTTTATCCCTTGAATGCCGTTGTAGACCCGCAAAATATGGAAGCGGCGCGTGCGATTTTCCGCACGGAAGTCGTTGAATTGGTCAACGAACTCGGCACTCAAGGCGGCCCTCGCGCTCAGCGGGTTGATAGTTTATTCCAAATGCTTATCGGCAATGTTGGGCCTGAAGACCCCTACGAAATTGTCGGCGGTCAAATGCGAGAGTTAGCCGATATTTTTGGACTCAACCGCGCCAATGTAAACACGGTTGAGGAAGAACAAAATTACGGCAATTACCTGATTATTCGGGACTATTTAGTTTCTCTGAGAGGAAGTTGGAAGACTTACAGCGAAAATTCTGGGGCGGGTGCGTTTGTCGGTTCGCAACTGGTGTTGTTATCTCAAGCGCTGTCAGTGGTTGCGGAATCGGTTCAGGAAGTTTATCGGATTATGGATCTCGTTTTCCTGGGGTCGGCAGAACGGCAATCGGTGTGGATTGACTTTACGAAAACCAAAGTCAAGCTCTCGAACAATACCCCTCCAACTTATGGTACGTCTAGCTATCTACCGCCGGGACAATTCCCGCTTCCCGATGGCACGCTTTATACCAAGGGACTGCAACTAACCCCAGCGATGACGGTTGAAGGATTGCTGTCTTGGGTAATGCGATTTGCAACGCAAGAAGGGCCGGCATTGGCGAGATCTGGCGGCAAAATTGGGATTGCGCGATCGCTAAAAGATACGGCAGATCGACTCACCATTTTGGTGCAAGCCGCATCGTTTGTTCCCGTTCCCAATAGTGCCTATCGTCGCGCGGGAGTAACGCGATCGTTCAAAGATTTAGCGTTCCAACTCTATCAAGTGAAACGGTTGGCGCAGGAGTTAATTCCGCCGATTACTTCTTTGCGCGCGATTGATGCAGGCGATCTCAATAGATAATCGCTGACTCTCGCTCTTGTCTTCCGGAAAACACTAAGATTTTTCCCCTAAACCATCCGAACTATTAGCACCCAAGATCGCCCGACTTAGTAGGGTAGGAGACTTAATTATCATGTCAAAGAACGGAGAAAATCATAGCTTACAAGAACGCCTCGCGGCCCTCAAAGAAACCCTCGTAGACCAATTGGGGCCGCAACTGGTACAAAACCCGCAACTCGCCGACGTACTCACCCAACAAATCGAGGATATGCTGGCGCGAGTTGTAACCGAGGAAATGAAAGCGCCCGCCCCGCCGGATGGCGGTTTTGCCGAACTAATCGGCATTGGCAACGAAGCAGCCCCGAAAGTGAGCGAAACGCGCTTGCCGCAGGATGTTGAGGGGTATGACGAACAAGTGGCGAGCGATCGCATCCTCGCTGTTGCCGATCTCTACTACCTCTACCAGCACGAAAAAGTCGGCGTATTTCGCGCTGTCAAGAAACTCCAAGAACTGTTCAACGCCGGTGCAGTTCGCCTTTCCAGCGGCGATGGCGCTTATGGGTTGTACCGCTTCGATCGCCGCAGCATCCTGCGTTATACCTACAAGCAACGGATGCAAACCTATCGCCGCGTCTTCGGTTACACCACCGTCCCGCCGATGCGCAGCGCCAAACCGAATACACAATTTCATGGGTTATTCGTGCAATTTGTCAACAATGTCGCCGAATTTTGGCGCGACAAACGCATCTCTGACGTGATTCGCGAACGCGCCTTCGATCCCAGTTTTGGCAGTATTGCCACGGTGCGGCGGGCGGGTTTAGATCTGCGAAATAATCTGAAATGGTCGTCCTACGGTCACGTCAATGTTTTCCGCATTGAAGCACTGCAATTGCTCGAAGAATCGTTCAAGATTCTCGGTGCAGAAGACGTTAGAAAACTCTTCGGGGCGGATAATGCTTGGGATGTCCTAGAAGAAATTATGCTGCGTTATTTCAACGAAGATGTTAATGCTTCCCAGCGCCATCGCTTAGCCACTTCCGGACGCAGTATTATTCGCTGGTTGGCGCATAAATACATCCTCAACAGTTCGCGCGCTGAATTTGAAGCTTTGCTGCGAGAAATTGCCGATTCCGTCGAAGAATGGCTCACCAGTGCGGAAACATTGGGCATTGCTTATCGGGGACATACGCAGCGAGTGGTAGCGTTTGAACCGCGCGGAAATGGCGCACCCGAAGGGATCCGCTTCGCGGATCGCCCTTTGAAAAGAGTCGAGCAAGGGTAACTTTAGTAAGGTGGGCATTGCCCACCATTAGTTTTGAAACTTACACAAAACTCACTTTTTGCTATCGACAACATTTGATAAGACGCTTTTAGCAAGAGAGCGGGAATATCGTAGAAACTTCCCAAATGTATTCAGCCATTTAAACGATACTGAAATGGAAGATTTAACAGCAAGTTATGGGTAAGAGCGCGATCGCAATTCCCAGAAAACACACGCGATTGCTATCGCTTTCGATAACTCAATCCCCAACTTACGATCGCTCGCCGATCGTCCAAAGGAGCGATCGCGCGCCCCTACCTAAAGCCCAGCGCGAATCTGTTTCAATACCTCCACTACGTCGTACAGATTATTCTGGCGCGGCTGAGTCAATAAATGGCTCTACCGAACGTTGACAGCGATCGCGCAATGGTGAATAGTGAACGGTTGAGGCTGTAGTGCTACCTAATTTATTCGATGAAAGTTGCAACTTGGAATGTCAATTCGATTCGGACTCGCCAGCAAATTGTTGCGGACTGGTTGAGGAAAAATGCTATCGATGTTCTCTGCTTGCAGGAGACAAAGGTTGTTGATGAGATATTCCCGCGATCGCTCTTTGAGGAGTTGGGCTATCATCTCTATGTTGCCGGTCAAAAATCTTATAACGGCGTTGCGATTTTGAGTCGGGAACCGTTGCAAGACGTTAAAGTTGGCTTTGCTACGGTGTTGGGGGATGAGTTAGCGGAGTTTGACGAGCAAAAACGAGTGCTGTGCGGGTCTACTGCACAAAATGTGAAATTTGTCAACTTATACGTGCCGAATGGTTCGGCGGTGGGGAGTGACAAGTACGATTACAAGTTGCGCTGGTTAAAGGTGCTGCGGCAATATCTGCGTTCGCTGCGGGAGACGGGAGCGGAACTATGCGTCTGCGGGGATTTTAATATTGCGCTGGAAGATCGCGATATTTATCAGCCGAAGAAGGACAATCATATTATGGCTTCGCCTGCGGAACGAGAAGCGTTGCGAGAAGTGCTGGAAGTGGGGCTGCGGGATGCGTTTCGCAAGTTTACGGCGGAGGGGGGACATTTTAGTTGGTGGGATTACCGTCAAGCGGGGTTCGAGCGCGATCGCGGCTGGCGCATCGACCATCACTACCTTACGCCCCAATTGTACGATCGCGCGGTCGGTTGTGCGATCGATGTTGCTCCGCGCGCTTTGCCCCAACCGAGCGACCATACCCCAGTGGTGGTTGAATTTTAACCCGTAAACTGTCTCGATAGCATCAAAATAGCAACCGCGATCGCGAAATAACCAAACTCTTTTTCCAGTTGCTTGACTTCAATCAATGGGTTCAAATAAGCTCCCAGCAACATTCCCAGACTCGCCACGCTGGTAAATGTCACTTTTGTCGCCCTCTCCCTAAATCCCTCTCTCTCCCAATTTTGGGCGAGGGGATGATGGCGATCGCGTCGCAAGTTTGACTTGCTACCGATTCCAAGGCATTCTGGCGAGCAGCATTCCGAGAGTGCAGGTGTCTGTAATACCGGCAAAAATCAATCCACAACCGACAAATCCACTCAAAATCAAAAATCCCGGCGATACAAATGCACCTAAAGCCGTTCCAATGACTACGAGCGAACCGGCAGCAATTTGAACTTGGCGCATCAAACTGATGGGTGCTTTTTTATCAATTTCTGTGGGATAACCCATTGCTTTCCAGGACAGTAGCCCGCCGTCTAAATGCTTGATTTCGCTGCGACTTCTGGCAATTAATTTCTCTGCGGCACGCGCCGAACGATTGCCGGTTTGACAGTAAAGGACTATTGTTTTTTCAGGGTTATTGGGGACATTGGTAACATCGAATCTTGACAAAGAAATTAGAGTTGAATTTGGGATTTTTTCGCCAGCGTGTTCTGCGGGTTCGCGAACATCGATGAGGGTGACAACTTCGCGATCGAGCAGTTGTTTTAGCGAGACTGCATCGATAGTTTTTAAGCGCGTTTGAGTCATGTTTTTTGGGTTAAATCAAAGGAATTGTTAGGAGGGAGAACCTGAATTGCGCATTACGAACGATCGATACGCTTAATGGGCAACTGGAACTTTCCCGCATTGTTGATTGGCAGGACTGCTTCCATATGAACGTGCGTTTCTAAGCAGTATTTCAAGTTTAAGCCGAGTTCTTCGAGCAGTTTGATGTCGCGATCGACTTGTTCGACGACGGGATCGATAAGGGCGGCTTCTTTGCTATTTAAGTCTGCAATTAAGTAGGTATACGTCCAAGTCTCTTCATCAAAGAGTTGACGAAATAACATGATTTTTGACCTCGTTGGTGGGTTTGGGAGGGTGGATGCTGAGATTTACGAAAGGAACGCGCTCGATTTTTCTCCAGCATTATGTGGCTCCTTGAGTGGCGCGATCGCTCTCCCTTTAAATATATAACTAATTTACCATATAGTAATTAATTAGTCAATAGAAAAGCCTCTGAGGTAGAGTAGGTTGACGGTTTTGGCTGAGGGAGGGGAAAAGGTGCGTGTAGGGTTTAACGCGATCGCAACTTCGACAACTGCTGGAGTTGCTGACTTTGTTGCTCGACTTGGAGATCCAGAGCATTACAAACCAGATCGCACAGTTCAAACAAAAAGGGATTGGCAATGCGGTAGTAGACGCAAACGCCTCGCTGCTCGCGAGCGACAATCCCCGCCTGCGTTAGCATCTTGAGATGCTTAGAGACATTGGCTTGCCCCAATCCAGTTTCCTCAATAATTTCCGTGACATTCTTATCGCCCGCTTTCAAAGCGCAGACAATCTGAAGCCGACTGACTTCGGATAAGACTTTAAAGAAGTCCGCCATCAAGCTCAAAGCTTCGGGTGTCAGTTGGGAAATGCCGCGCTCTTCAACGCTTTCTCGAACGGCAACGCGCTTTTCAGACGATTCGGTCGGCATAGACGACTTTTAATCCACTCAATCGCAAAATTTTTTTCATTATATTGCTACACGGTAGTAGATGTCTGTCCGGAATGTTACCGCAGAGGCAGAAAACCTAAACCCTAAGAAACAGGCAATAACCCCCCCATTCGGTACAAACTAGAGGTATTAACTCATCTTTATAATTTTTAATTGAAAGTATTTATGTCCGAATTGCCTAAACCCTTGCTGCGCTGGATGAATTGGGGTTTGCCCTTTCCCTTTCTCGTTCTCAATATCGGGCTGTTACTCTTTGTGCTGCGATCGCTGCAACCGATTGTTACGATTGTCGGGACGGCGGCTCTACTGGCATTTTTGCTCGAATATCCGGTGTTTTTGCTCGAAAAACGAGGCTTTCCTCGCACGCTCGCGGTCGGGGCTGTCTTTTTGTTAGCGCTGTCGGCGGCAACGATTTTTGGGATTACGATCGCGCCGTTTTTGTGGGATCAATTGCAAGAATTGAGCGGCCACCTGCCGAGTTGGCTGGATTCGGGAACGAAGCAACTGCAAGTATTGCAAGTCTGGGCGGATTCGCGGCATTTGCCCCTAGATTTGAGCGATTTAGTCACGAATTTGCAAGAGCGCGTCTCGCAAGAAGTGCGCCTGCTGCCGACACAAACGGTGAATTTCGCGATCGCAACCCTGGATGGCGCGATCGAATTTTTAGTGACGGGCGTTTTAACTTTTTACTTCCTCCTGCACGGCGAACGGCTTTGGGAAGGGATTTTTCTGTGGTTGCCCCCGCAAGTCGGCCCGCGCGCTCAGTCTGCCTTGCAACAAAATTTTGAGAAATATTTTATCGGCCAAGCGACAATCGCGACAATCATGAGCGTCGCGCTGAGTCTTGTGTTTTGGCTGCTGAAAGTACCGTTTAGCGCTTTGTTTGCCAGCGCGATCGGTTTGATGGTGTTGATTCCCTTTGGGGATATTGTCGGGATTGTGGCGGTTAGCGCCCTTGTTGCGCTCAATAGCGTTTGGTTGGGGTTAGAAGTGTTGTTAATTGCTGCGGCGATCGATCAAGCGATCGATCAGGCGATCGCGCCCCGCATCCTCGGACAATTCACCGGACTCAATCCGATTTGGGTGATTATCGCGCTGTTGCTCGGAGCAAAGGCGGGCGGGATTTTGGGGCTATTCATTGCCGTCCCCATCGCGGCTACGATTAAAACCCTCGCTGAAGATTGGCGCGATCGCCAAAAGTTAACCGCCCATTCGAGCAAAGATTCCTCGATCTTTCACCCAGAAATCTCGGAAGAAACCTTGACAAAAGTGGAGTAATCTGAATAAAACCTGTTGGTTTGCCCCATGCGACCGTATAATGACAGCGTTATAGAAGTTAATAAATTGCAGGCAGTTTTTTAAAGATTTATAACAATTATTCCTTCAATCGTTGTCTCCAGAGCCATTAAAATTCTGCTAAAAGAGAGAGAAAAAAACTAGATTATCGAGGTAAAATTTTTCCAACTTGCGATCGCTGCAACGGCAAAGAACTCAACCTGCCGTCGCCAGCGATCGATCCTCTTTATGTCAACTCGCGATCGCGAGTCCGTTTCGCTCTATGTCTGCTCTTTTCGCAACCTTTTAAAATATGACTTCCCCTACCGCTCGTCGCAAATCCAACACCTTTTATGTCATTTTAATCGCTGCTGCCGCTGCCCTAGGAGGCTTCCTCTTTGGTTTTGATACTGCTGTTATTAACGGAGCAGTCGGTGCATTATCAACTGCCTTCAAAGCCAATAGCGTCGAAACAGGGTTAGCAGTCTCTCTCGCCTTATTAGGGTCTGCAATTGGCGCATTTTATGCGGGCAAAATCGCCGATCGCTACGGCCGAGTAAAAGCAATGGTTGTTGCGGCGATCTTATTCACCATCAGCGCGATCGGTTCTGGTTTGGGAATTGGGATTTGGGATTTCATTTTTTGGCGAGTTTTAGGCGGTTTAGCGGTTGGTGCTGCCAGCGTTATCGCCCCCGCCTACATTGCGGAATGCTCGCCGAGCGAATTGCGCGGGCGATTGGGATCGCTCCAACAACTCGCGATCGTTGTCGGTATTTTTATTGCCTTACTGTGTGACTACTTTATTGCCGTATCTGCCGGTTCTGCCGAATTGCCTTTCCTGTTCGGAATCCCAGCTTGGCGCTGGATGTTTTGGACGGAAATTCCGCCCGCCATCCTCTACGGAATGTCAGCATTAATGATTCCTGAATCGCCCCGTTATTTAGTCGCGCGCGGACGAGAACCCGAAGCCGAAAAGGTATTGAGCAAAATTTTAGGCGGCAACGTTCTCGCTAAAATCGAAGAAATTCGACAAACCGTGTTCCGGGAGCGCGAACCAAAATTTTCAGATTTATTATCTCGAAGTGGCGGTTTATTACCTATTGTTTGGGTTGGAATTGGGCTATCAATTCTTCAACAATTTGTTGGGATTAACGTCATTTTCTACTACAGCAGTATTTTGTGGCGAGCCGTTGGGTTTTCCGAACAAGATTCGCTGACGATTACCGCAATTACAGGAGCCGTGAATATTATTACCACCTTGATTGCGATCGCGGTGGTCGATAAATTCGGTCGCAAACCCCTCCTCATCCTGGGTTCGATTGGGATGACCGTTACCTTGGGAACGATGGCTGTCATCTTCGGGAATGCGCCTTTAGATGCCGCCGGAAACCCAACTTTAACGGGTTCTTCCGGAACTATTGCGCTGATTGCTGCAAATCTTTATGTCTTTTGCTTCGGCTTCTCCTGGGGACCCGTTGTTTGGGTACTCCTCGGCGAAATGTTCAACAACAAAATTCGCGGCGCGGCGCTTTCCGTCGCAGCAGCAATGCAATGGATTGCGAACTTTGCGATTTCGACCAGCTTCCCTCCCATCTTGCAATACCTCGGTCTCGGTGCGGCTTATGGGCTGTATACCACCGCAGCCGCGATTTCTTTATTCTTCGTTCTTTTCTTCATAAAAGAAACCAAAGGACTCGAATTAGAACAAATGTAGGATTTAAGGGATAATTAACCTAGAATCGGTTGACAGTTGAAGGGGAAGACAGCGAAAATTGCAACAGAAGCTCTACAACGAGATTATCTGCAATATAACGTGAGTAAAATTCAACAAATTTCCGGACGCGGCGTTCCCCTTCGCGGTAACGACATCGACACCGATCGCATCATTCCCGCCCGTTTCCTCCGCTGCGTCACCTTCGACGGACTCGGCGCGCAAGTCTTTGCCGACGATCGCGCTCAAACCCAAGGTCAGCATCCCTTCGATCTTCCCCAATATCAAGGCGCAAACCTGCTTTTTGTCAACGATAACTTCGGTTGCGGTTCCTCCCGAGAACACGCCCCCCAAGCCCTCTCTAAATGGGGGATTCGAGGGATTATCGGCGAAAGCTTTGCCGAAATTTTCTTCGGAAACTGCGTCGCGATCGGCCTTCCCTGCGTCACCGCCGACAGCGCCACCCTCGATCGCCTGCAAAGCACCCTAGAAGCCAATCCCCAAACCCCCGTTACTCTCGACCTCGACAACCTGCAAATCCATTGCGGCGATGTCACTGCCAGCGTCCAAATGGGCGAAGGGCCGCACCAAATGCTGACCAGCGGAACTTGGGATAGTTGCGGTCAACTCGTCGCCCGCGCTGACGACATTCGCGCGACGGCTGCTAAGTTGCCTTATTTGCATTGGCAAACCCCCGCATCGGCTTAAAGAGGCGATTAAAAAGAACCGGTCTCGCAGTTTGGGAACCGAGAGATCCAAAATTTGGGTTGACTCGTAATTGAAGTATTAGCTCTAACAAGATTACCGAGCTAGAGCCATACAAAACACGAAAAAGGAACCCCAAAAATGACGATATTGCGCAATCGAGAAGGGCAAAACCTCAAAGTCTTGAGCGATACAATTTGCATTAAATTAAAATCGATGCAATCGCCCAATCAAATGGCTGTTGTCACCGTAGATGTTCCGCCCGGTGGCTTCGTTCCTCCTCACACTCACAACCAAGAAGAAGAAAGCTATTATGTCTTAGAAGGTTCGATGGTTATGAAAATTGGGAATGAGGAATTTGAAATCGAATCGGGAGATTTCGTTCACATTCCCCCCAACACTGTACATGGCTATCAGAATAATAGCGATCGCGCCCTGCGATTTCTGGCCTGGACTGTTGGCGGTGCGATCGACGAATTCTTTATTGAAATGGATCGGGAAATTCGAGAAATTCCCGACGACCTCTCGAAACTGCCTGCAATTATCGAGCGGTATGGAATTGCAATGACAGAGCCAGCGCCGCCAGCAATACCGGGATAATGAATTAGCGCGATCGCACTAAGCTGTTCGGCATTTAAATTGTGATGTGGGACTGACGGGGGGAGAGGGGGAGATTGAGTCTACCCAATTTAAATGCGCCTTAGCTTAACCTCAGCGTCAGTAATATAAACCTACCATCAAGGTTGGGGGCTGAGGTAAGTTTACAAGGGCAAACATTACGCACCCCACTGAGTTTAGAAATCGGGCAGGGTCGGATGTTTTCCCCTATTTTTTTGAGAATCAATTTAACCTCAGTTCTGGAATTCGCTATTGGAGGCTTGTTTTTACTTTACACTGAACGCTAGCCATCCTGCGAATCATGAGAAAGACTACCGATTTTCTGAAATTAACTGGGTTAAGTATCAGCGGCGCACTGACGCTGCAAATTTCCCTCGCCCAACCCGCCCGCGCCTTTAACGATACCTCCAATTATTGGGCGAATCGTTGCATCGATCGCTTGGGAACCCTCAGTTTGATTCGCGGCTATCCCGATGGTAGTTTTCGCCCCAACGCCACTGTAACGCGCGCCGAGTTTGCAATCTTGATGCTCAATACCTTCCCCAATGCGCCCAAACTCCAAACCATTCCCGAATTTCGCGATGTACCGGCGAACTTTTGGGCGGCGCGGGCGATTCGGGGGGCAGCAGAACGCGGTTTTTTTAGCGGTTATCCCGATGGGACGTTTAAACCGCAGCAGGCGATTTCTCGGGTACAGGCGATCGCGGTTCTCACCAACGCCCAACAACTGCCTATTTTCGCCGTTCCCGATCCGATCTTAAAGCGCTACTTTACCGATGCGGGGCAGATTCCCAGTTATGCGGGCGGTGCGATTGCATCCGCTGCACAAAATGAGAAAATTGTCAATCATCCCAACGTTCGCCAACTGCGCCCCAACCAAAACATTACGCGCGGCGAAGTTGCCGCCCTGTTGTGCCAAGCGCGGGAATTAAAACTCGTTCCCTTGCAATACGTTACCAGCGAAATTAACCTCGTGCGCGGCGTATTTGCCTTCGGGCCGGAAATTCAGGCATTTGGGCAATTTTCCCAAGGGTTAGTGACGGCAAAATGGGACAACAATAAAATCGGTTATATCGACTCCCAAGGCAAAACCGTTATCCCCGCCAAATTTGACTTAGCGCAAGCTTTTGCAGAAGATCGGGCTGTTGCAGGTATCGAGAAAGGCGATCGCATTCGTTTCGGTTACATCGATGTACAAGGAAACTGGGCAGTTCAACCTCAATACGCGATCGCCCAATCGTTCAGCGAAGGACTCGCCGCAGTCAGTCCCGACGGGCAAAAATACGGCTTCATCGATCGCGCCGGAAAATTCATCGTTACGCCGCAATACGATCTGGTTCTTCCATTTTCTGAAGGACTCGCCGCCGTTTCCCAGGGCAATCGCTGGGGATTTATTGATAAAACGGGTAAGATTGCGATCGCCTTACAATATCCCTCCGTTTCCCCCTTTTCTGAAGGGATGGCACGCATTTCTGCCGGAGAACAGGTCGGCTTTATCGATACCGCCGGAAATCCAGTCATTACCCCCCAATTTTCTGCCGCTTGGGACTTCTCCGAAGGACTTGCCCCTGCCCTCGATCGCGCCACAAAACGCTGGGGATACATCGATAAAACCGGAAACTGGGCAATTTCGCCGCAATTTGAAGCCGCACAATCTTTTTCAGAGGGATTAGCGGGGGTTGGACTGGGTGGAAAATGGGGATACATCGACAAAACCGGCAAAGTTGCGATTCCCTTGCAATTTTTCTCGCCGCAAACGCAATTTGACGGTGGTGGTAGCAACCCTTACAGCGATCCGATGGCGGTTCTCCCCTTCAAAAAAGGCTTAGCCTTGGTACGCAATGGCAAAAGCGCCGGTTTCATCGATCGCCAAGGACGCTGGGTTATCGAACCTTTACTCTACAACGATGCCGAGCCGATTTCTGAAGGTTTAGCGCGGGTTCATGTTGGCGGCGAATGGGTTCCGGAGTACGACTATCCCAACAATTCCCCTTACTTGCGAAACGTGATGGTGCGCGGGGGCGGCTGGGGATATATTAGGGTTAACTCACCATCGAATTAAAAAGGAAAAGTTCCGATGGAAATTGTTAGACCCACGCCAACAAAGATGCAAGTTTGGCATTTTTCGATTGACTATTGGGTTCAATCAGGCAGTGCTTTAGTCGGGAGTATTGGGATAATTTCTGTTTTTGCCTTATTCTCCCTGAACCCACTGATTGATTTTCTCATCATTGCCGCGATCGTAGTATTTAATTACTATTATTTTTGCCTCTTATTGGCAGACCAGAGTATCATCAGCTATTGCTGCTTCAACAAGACAGAGGGAATGCTAGAACTCCGTCGCAGAAAACTATTGTTTCAGCAAGATGCGATCGAAATCCCCCTCGTCGAAATTTCAGCCATACAATTAGACGAGACAATTATTAAATATTCGTGGTTTAACTTCAATCCTTTCGATTTTAGAAATACTCGATTTGAGTGGCATAATACTAATCCGATCGCAGCAATTGTCGGTTTTTTTACCGGACGACTTAGGCTGTATCAAGTCTATTTCGTAACTGATAGAATTGGGAAAATAAGTTTAACCTGCTACGAAACTGATATTTGCAGAAGCAAGCGAAAATTAGTCGAGCGCCTCTCCTCTTGGTTAGATAAGTATCATCGCCAACCGGCAAATACAAGAACGCCCTCAGCCGCATCCTCAAGCTCGTTAACTCAATCGCAAAGTCGCGAGCAAGAGATTGAAAAATGGCAACTTGCGATTGCAGAAGATGCTAATAATGCTGAAGCTCATTATCAACTCGGATTAGCCCTCTATCGAAATAAACAGCGACAAGAAGCCAGCTTTCATCTCAAACAAGCAAGGGATTTATTCGAGCAACAAAATAACAGTAAAAAAGCGGCTCAAATCCAAGAGTATCTTTGGCAGTCAGGTTTGGATTAAAAATCATCTCGGCTGTAAATTCCGTGCAAGCCAATCGATGCAATCGTCCAACCGAAGAGAACGCCAGTCCCTTCAGCAAAACAGTTGATTCTATGGCGATTTTCTGCTGCCTGTGCGATCGCTAATTGCTGCACTGTCGCATTCGGTTTTTTCGAGAGGGTTTCATAGTTTTGATAACTTGCGGTTAACGCTTTCCATTCCGGTAAAAGGGAGTAGGCACTAATACCGCTTATCCCAAAACCGGGTAAGATGACAAGAGCAATAAAAAGTAACTTTTGAAAATTCATGGCTTTTTTGATGTAATGTATGGATTGATAGTTTTATCGAGAATAAGTAGGATGCGTTAGCGATCGCGTAACGCACCGTCTCAAAGATTTATGTAGTTCGCCCTACCCTGTAAGCCGTTTCCAGGCTTAATTAACTCACCTCAGAAGGGCGAATGGGATTCGCCACTACCTTTTATTTTTGTGGCTTTCAGGGTTTCCTAATCGTCTAAATAAAAGCCAAATCCTAATATCGCGCAACACTCCGCCCATTGAAACAATTGTTGCAATTCCTCATTAAAAGCAAGTCTGATAAACGCATTAAAATTGAGGTAATAACTCTCCTCATCATAACGAACTTTCCAACGTCCGCGTACATTGCTTCCCAAGGGCGCGTCCGTTCGATTAACATTTTAATTCCCTCAAAAACTTCTCGATAGATCGAATCAAAGTTATCTTGCTTTCCCGACTTTAGGATAATTTGCGATCGCAGAAACTCGCCAACAAAGATCGAGATCGGCAATATCTTTAGGACATTGACGTTCGTCATCCCATTCAGAAAATTCTAATATAGCAACAGACACATCGATTGGAAAGCAAGCGCTTGTTGCTCGATTAAGGGTTCGAGTTCGGCGCGATCGCTCCCCGATTTTAGAGAAAATCTATACCAATCAATGCCCATCCAATTTAAACCATAGTAGCTACTCTGAAGAACGATGGAGGGCTAACCTTTCATCCTAGGGTGGGATCGATGTTGTCAATTATCCATTATCAATTATCCATTATCCATTACATTTACTTCGTCGTCATCGTCCATACGCCATCCCATTCTGTCTCCGGTGGATTCATTAACATATGCAAGCAACGCTCGATATGTAAGTGCGCGGCGCGATCGCTCGGTGCAATTTCTAGGATCGTTCCAAAATAGGGCAAAGCCATCGAAAAATCGCCCGCAACGTAGTGTTTTCGACCGTTGTTATATAACTCCAAAATCGGTTCTCGTTGCGGGGCGGCGGGATCGGAATGACGACCGATTAATTCGTAAACGCGAACGGGTTCGGTTTTTCCTTTAACGCGAATGCAATCTAACTCTCGCACGGCAATTTCTTTTTTATGTTCGCCGCACAATTCATAAGTATTTTCGCTAATCACGATATCGCAGCCATACTGTTTGCTCGCGCCTTCCAAACGCGAACTTAAATTCACACCATCGCCGATTGCGGTAAACTCCATGCGTTTGCTCGAACCAATATTGCCGCTAATTACAGAACCCGAATTAATCCCGATCCCGATGCGGATCGGTTCCTTATGTTCTGCGGCTCGACGCGCGTTAAATTCAGCCAACCGTTGGCGCATTTCCAAAGAACTCTGTACCGCTTGCCAAGCGTGATCCGGCAGTTCAAAGGGCGTACCGAATACTGCCATAATTGCGTCGCCGATGTATTTATCGAGGATGCCTTTGTGGTTAAAAATTGCTTCAACCATCGACTCAAAATATTCGTTGAGCATCTGCACGACTTCTTCTGCCTGTAACTTTTCAGTTAAGCTCGTATAGCTGCGAATATCGGAAAAAAGAATTGTCACCTCTTTGCGTTTGCCACCTAAACTGATATTACCGCCTTCGAGCAGTTGTTCTGCCAGTTCTTGGTTCATGTAACGATACATCGTACTCTTGAGGCGTTTCGCTTGAGAGATGTCATCCATGACCACCAACGCGCCGCTGATTTTTTCGGGTTCGCTAGCATCGCTAATGGTATTGATACTGAGGTTGACGCTATGTTCTTCGCCAGCGGTAGAGATTAGGGGTTGGTCGGGGTAATACTGCTCGCGATCTTTGCTGGTTTTAGGATTGAGCGATCGCGCGAACCAATCGGCAAATTCGCCTTTGCGGGCGCTTTCTGCCTTATCAGCCCCATCTTTACTTTTAATATCGATCAACTCTCTCATACTCTTGCCTTCGAGCGGTTCGTCGCCCAGTCCGAGCAAATCTCGCGCTTTTTCATTAGCAGCAATGACCATCCCGTTTTTGTCGGTGGAAATTACGCCATTGGTCAAACTGCGCAAGATATCGCGCTGCATTTGTTCTTGCTGTTTGACTTGGTTGAAGAGTTTCGCATTCTGCAACGCCACGCCTGCTTGAATGTTAAACGCCTTCATGAATTCTTGGTCGTTGCGATTGAAGCTCGCTTTCCAACATTCAGGAGCTTGAGGCCAAGTGTCGGGATCGTATTCAGAATGACTCCCCTGTTTGATTTTGTTCACCAACTGCGTCACGCCGATTAAGTGACCGTCGGAGTTGAACACCGGCATACACAACAGGCTGCAAGTCCGATATTTTGTTTTTTCGTCGGTGGCTTTCGCGTTTTGTCCCATTGGATGCTCGTAAGCATCGTAGGCAATGTTGAGAATTTCGCCCGTTTCGCCGACATGACCGGCAAAACCCACGCCCACGGGACAGGTTAAGTCCAGCGTTTTTCCATCGGGAAGCTTGACTTTTGTCCAAAGTTGTGTATTGTCATCGTTGAGCAACCAGAGGGTACTGCGATCGGCATTCATCAATTTTTTCGCCGCATCCATCACCGTACTGAGGGTTACTTCGAGATCGAGGTTGCCTTTGCTTAAAGAGTTGGTGGCTTCGATCAGGGCGTTGGCGGCGCGCTGGCGCTGGGTGGCTTTATAGAAGGAGCGAGAAGATTCGAGAATTAAGCGAATGGAAGGGGCAAATTCTTCAAAAACTTGCAGGTCTTCGTCGGTGAATCCTTCGGTGGAGATGCGCTCGGCTAGGGCTGTATCGCGATCGCTGGATGATTTGAGTTTGTTTAGGAGTTGAACGACTGCGACTAACTCCTGAACGACTTCTCCCTTGTCGTTTTCCTTTTCCGTTAGCAAGGGCAGCGTCAGCATTGAATAGGTGCGATATTTATTTTTCTTATCAAATTCTTTCGCTGCTTCCGATCGCGGATCGTCGTAAAAATCGTAAGGGATATTGAGCGGTTGTTTGAATTGGGCGACTTCTCCGGCAATCCCGCGACCGACGGGAACGCGAATTTCGATCGGCTTGCCGTCGCTGCCTTTGGCGACAATCGACCATAGCTCGTCTTGGTCGTCGTCGAGGAGGTAAATCGTGGTTCGGTCTGCGCCGAGCAGTTCCCCAGTCTTGAGCGTAATCGAGCGCAACATTTCGTCAAGAATTGCGTCAAACCCTTGACTATCGAGCAGGTTATCGAGCATCGATAGGGTCTGATTGACGACCTTTAGTTTTTCTTCAACATCCCCTACAACGTCTCTGAAGTTTTCTGGGGAAACGCGCTCTAAGTAACTGCTAAAAGTGCCTCCTGCGGCGATCGTTAAGGCACTAGACGAATTGTTGGCATTGGGGGGAATCGGGGAATCTTCACTTTCGGGAATTACGTCGATCGTCTGCCCGGTGTAGCCGTCTAAGACTTTGGTTTCAGGTGATGCAGGAGTCATGCGTTTAATTTAAAAAAGAACTTCTAAAGTTAAAAATGCAGTTTTTGAAGTAGATGCTCAAAAGTTTATCGGTTTGAGGCTCCAGCAATTGTTGTGGAAAGAACAGACTCGCGTCCTGTTTCTCAACGTGCGGTATCGAGCGAGTTTACCTCGTTTTTAACGATTATTCCAGGCTCTTTTCAATTTTAGTTGACGGTCCGTTCCGGCGGCGTTGGGCGGCTTGGGTTAACAGGGACTCGGCAAAAGCGATCGCGTTTTTGCTCGATTGTCCGCCCGCAAGTTGAGCGAGTTCTTCGCGGCGCGTTTGAGCGGTGTCTAAAGGAACGATGCGGACGACGGTGCGAAGATCTGGCACTTCGAGGTTGGAGGCCACCCAAAGCGGGGATTCGGATTCATCCACGGTTTGTTTATCGACGCGAAAGTGAACGTCTGCCATTGCGGCGACAATGGGTTGGTGGGTGACGCAGAGGATTTGGTGTTGGTGGCTGAGTTGGTGAAGTTTTTCGGCGATCGCACCAGCGACTTTTCCCGAAGCACCCGCATCGATTTCGTCAAAGACTAGGGTGCGTTCGGGCAAGGTTGCGTTGGCTTCTGTCCCTCGGGCGAAACAAGCCTTTAAGGCAAGCAGAAAGCGACTCATTTCTCCACCCGAGGCGGTTTCTGAAAGGGGCTGCACGGCTTCTCCGGGGTTGGGGCTAAAGTAATAAGCAATGCGATCGCTGCCCGTCGAACTGACAGGAGCGGGGGTAAGGCGACATTCAAATTTTACCTTATCCATCGCTAGGGGTTTTAATTCTCGAATTAGGGTTTCTTCGAGGTCGCAAGCGGCGTTTTTCCGCTGCTGGCTTAGGCTTTTGCAGCGCTCTTGCAGTTTGCGTTCTCGCTCTCGATATCGTTTTTCGAGTTCTTCTAAGGATTGATTGCTATCGTCGAGTTCGGCCAGTTCTTGGCGGAGTTTTTGGCGATGCGCGATCGCGTCGGCTAAGTCCGGTCCGTATTTGCGGCAAATTTGTTTGAGGGCGTTGAGGCGTTCTTCGACTTCAGCGAGGCGTTCGGGATCGGATTCTAAGTTTTCGCCGTAGCTATAAATTTGTTTGCCAGCTTCGATGGTTTGGGTTAAGGCTTCTCGCACCAGTTCGAGCAAGCTGCTTAGTTGGGGATCGTAGTTAACCATATCGGTGAGGATATTTTCGGCATCTGCGAGCAGATCGGTACTGGCGGGAACTTCGCGATCGTTTTGATAAAGGAGTTGATACGCTTTGTAGCTCGATTGCTGTAACTCGACGACGTGCGAGAGGCGATCGCGTTCTTGCTCGAGTTGGTTGAGTTCGTCGGGATCGTCGAGTTCGGCGGTTTCGAGTTCTTTGAGTTGATATTGCAGCCAATCGAGGCGTTGCAAGCGTTCTTTTTCGGAATTTCGGCGCTGTTCTAGGGCTTGCTCGCTTTGTTTGTAGGCGGCGTAGGCTTCGGTTACGGCAGCGCGTTCGGCCAGTAGCGTTTCGCCGCCAAAGGCATCGAGCAAATCTCGCTGTCGGGCGGGGAGAAACAATTGTACGGTTTGACCTTGGGCAGTAATTTCTACTAAGCGATCGCGCAGTTGCCCGATCGCTTGACGGTTGACTAATACGCCATTAATACGAGAGCGGGAGCGCACGCCATTCTGACTTTGGGTTAACTCCCGACAACACACGAAGCTTTCTTCATCTAAGAGTTCGATTTCTTGTTCGCTCAGCCAATCTGCGATCGTCGGTGTTATGGCAAACGTTGCTTCGACTAACCCTTGCTGGCTGCCAGTGCGCAACAAACGACCGCTGGCTTTCCCCCCTAACACGACATCAAGAGCATCGAGAATAATCGATTTACCCGCTCCCGTTTCGCCGGTTAGCACGTTTAAGCCCGATCCGAACTCTCGATCCAAGCGATCGATCAAAGCAAAATTCCGAATTCGTAAGGAAAGTAACATCGACCGATGCCCGATTTTAAGTTTTTTAGACCCAAATTATAGCACAGGCTGAGGGAGGCGGGAGCCGAGCGCTGTTTCTGACCCGCTTGTTGGGGCGCATCGTTAACTTAGGGTAACAATCTCAAAACTTCTGCATCTAGTTTCACAATCCTTAACTTTATTTTTCTTTACGGAAATCGTTGTTTTTACAACTTTTTACTTGTTTTGCTTGCGGTTTAATGCTATTATCTAGATAATGGAAATATTGGCATTTTTAAAATTAATGCACAGATTTCCATTATAAAAATATAATACCCAAACTTTCGAGAAAAAGCAAGCCCCAAAATCCCTAAAAAATCCCCCCAACTCAACTAGAAACTGAGAAATTGTAGCTTAGCAAACAACAATTTAACCCAATAACTTAACCCGATTTCAAAATATCCCGAAACCAAGCCTCAAAGCGATCGCCCCAAACCCCCAAACCATAGTCATGCTCGGCTTGCTGGCGACAAACCGAGCGATCGATCTCATCAATGCGAGCAATCCCTTCAATTAATCCTTCTACGCTATCCGGTTCCACTAAAAAACCCGTTTTACCCTCGCGCACGATTTCTGCTGGACCGCCGCGCCGATAAGCAATAATAGGAACGCCGCAAGCTAACGCCTCAATTGCTACATTACCAAACGCTTCCACCCAGCGAGGAGTCATCAACAGAGCGCGACAATCGCGCAGTTGTGCCTGTAATTCCTCAGTTCCTAAAAAACCCCGATATTCCATCGGCGCGTCGGCATAATCGCGACAAATTTGCTGCCAATACTCCTCATCCTGAATTTTGCCAAAAATCTTTAAAGGAATGCCCGTTATTTGTGCGGCTCGCACGGCATCTTCGAGTGCTTTTTCTGGGGCAATTCTTCCCAGCCAAGCTAACGAATTTTGAGGTCTTGCCTGAAATTGGTAGAGCGATAGATCGATCCCGCTCCCAAGGATGCGACACTGTTGGCAAAACGGGAAAGTTTCTGCTTGAGTACGAGTATACACGCCGATGGTGTGAGGAAAATCTCGGGCGACGCGATTCATGATGCGATCGAGGGCTTCCGTCATCGACCCCATACTAATAAAATGGGCAATAGGAATGTGGAAAAAAGGGGTTAAATAAAAGGGCAGCCAATCGAAAGCAAAATTAACAATTAAGTCCCAATCTTGTTCGACGGCGCGCGCGTAATCCCACAGATTCGCTAAAGCAGAATTGTCGGGCAGAACGACCGGCGTATCGCGAGTTAAAGTTTGAGCGGCAATTTGAATCTCTCCCTCAACTTCAACAAGAGAAATCCCCTCGAGCTTAGAATCTTGAGGGGCAAGCACCAAAACTTGATGACCGCGTTTCAGCATTTCTAGGGCTAAATTTTTCAGTGTTAGTTCGACACCGCCGCCAATTCCAGAGCCTAACGGTGCTACGGGAGTCGATAAAAAGAGAAGTTTCACGATTGAGTTACGAGGAGTTTGAGCCTAGAGATTAAGGTGAATCGAAAAGTATCGTCGCGATCGAAAATTAACAATAAAATCTCGCAACGCGAGCCAAGGTTCTGCCGAAATATTTTCTGGCGCTAGAATCTGTATAAACTATTCACAAATAACAGCCAACTGAAATGCAACTTTTTGTCCCCGGTCGCCTTTGTTTATTTGGCGAACATAGCGATTGGGCGGGGGGATATCGCCGCATCAATCCAGAATTAGGCAAAGGTTACGCCCTAATATCGGGGATCGATCGCGGTTTGTATGCGACCGTCCGACCCCATCCTACGCATTTTACCGTGCGGGCGACGGGGAATCGAGGCGAATCCCTCGGTGCGCTGCAACTGCCGATGACAGCAGACTCTTTACTCGCCGAAGCGCGATCGGGCGGTTTTTTCAGCTATGCTGCGGGGGTAGCCTACCAAATTTTACAGCGCTATCGCGTTGGCGGAATCGACCTTAATAATAATCGCAGCACTCTTCCCATTCAAAAAGGACTCTCCTCGAGCGCCGCGCTATGCGTTCTCGTCGCTCGCGCCTTCAATCGCACCTACAACCTGCAATTGAGCGTTCGCGAAGAAATGGAGTTAGCGTACCTCGGCGAAAGGACAACTCCCTCGCAATGCGGTCGTATGGACCAAGCGTGCGCCTACGGACAACGCCCCGTAATGATGATTTTTGAGGGAGAAGCGACAGAAATCGTCGAATTAAGCCTTTCGCAACCCTTAGATCTCGTCCTGGTTGACCTTGGAGGCGTTAAAAATACCCAGGAAATTCTAGCAGCACTCAATCAAGCCTATCCCATCGCGCGCAATCGCCGACAAAAGGACGTACAGTATTATCTGGGAGAAGTAAGTGCAGAGATAACTCAAGCGGCTGCGATCGCATTGAGCCAGGGAGATCCCCAGCGCTTGGGGCAGTTAATGCGGCAAGCACAAGCCGCTTTTGACCGCTATCTCATCCCCGCTTGTCCCTCGCAACTCACCGCACCACTTCTCCATACCCTCCTCGAACATCCTCCCCTACAACCCTATATTTGGGGAGGTAAAGGAGTCGGTTCCCAGGGCGATGGAACGGCGCAATTGCTCGTCAAGGAGCGAACGGCTCGGCAAGAAGCAATCGCGGTTATAGAGCGAGATTTCCCGCAAATGCACGCGCTCGGTCTTGTTCTCGCTCCTCCGACCTAAAAATCCTGTTTTCTCGTTGGCTCGATAATCTATGAACGATGCAACCTCTCATTCGGTCTCCATTCGCAAAGCTGTCATTCCGGCGGCGGGGTTCGGAACCCGTATGTTCCCTGCCACAAAAGCAATTAAAAAAGAATTTTTTCCGATTATCGATCGCGAAGGCCGAGCTAAACCGATTATCCTTGCAATTGTTGAAGAAGCGATTCAAGCCGGAATCGAAGAAGTTGGGATCGTCGTCCAAAAACGCGATCGCGCTTTATTTGAAGAATTTTTTAGAGCTAACCCCTCGCCCACACTGTACGACAAACTCAAACCCGACGCGCGCGAATATTGCCGCTACTTACAACAACTTGGAGAGCGCATCACGCTCATCGATCAAGATATTGCCGATGGATTTGGTTATGCCGTTTCTTGTGCCAAAAGTTGGGTGAACGACGAGTTGTTTTTATTGCTGCTAGGCGACCACCTTTATACTTCATTTATTACGAAAAATTGTTCGAGTCAAATATTAGATGTATATCGAGATGTGAAGCTCAGTACGATTGGAATGCGGATTGTTTCAATAGCGGAAATTGAAAATTACGGCGGCATTACCGGAAAATGGACGGCTACAGATGCCGTGCTTTCTATTACCGAAATTCATGAAAAACCGACTCCAGAGTTTGCCAGCGCTCGCTTGCGCGTCAGAGGCATGGAAGAAGGAAAATTTTTGGCAGTTTTTGGGAACTATATTCTCACGCCGACAATTTTTGAAATCTTGCAAGAAAATATATCGAACAATGCCAGAGAAAGCGGTGAGTTCCAGTTAACCTCCTGCCTCGAAAAATTGAGAGCGCGCGAAGGGATGGCTGGGTACTTAATCAAAGGACAGTGCTTTGATGTCGGCTTGCCCGATGTGTACCGCAAGACGATTATTGATTTCCGCCACGCGCGATCGGATTTTTAAGTTAATATCGAAAAATAAACTCGGTTCTATGTTGCGTACTCTTCTGCTTGCGAAAATTCACAACTGCACGCTTACCGGGGCAAATTTAGACTACGAGGGCAGCATTAGCATTGACAAAGCCTTGCTTGATGCTGCCGGAATTTTGCCTTACGAACAAGTGCAAATTGTCAATAAAAACAATGGTAATCGTTTGATGACTTATGCGATCGAAGCGCCCGCCCATTCGGGAATTATTGAATTGAATGGTGCAGCGGCGCGACTGGGAATGAAAGGCGATTCATTAATTATTATGACCTACGGACAATTGAACGAAGAAGAACTCCTATCTTACGCTCCTAGAGTTGTCTTAGTCGATCGCAATAATACCCCCGTTGCGAGGGTTAGCTCTACAGCGCGGAACTAGAAATGGAGCGCTAATTAAAACTCAGCTACGACTTCTATTTCTCCGGTTTGTCTCTGTTGAATTTATGCCTCATCAGGAAATCGCGATCGCGCTTTTGTAGTTCCCCTTCAGCCCACATTCCGCACGCTTTCTACAAAGGTCTGAAGTTTATGAGTCGTCCTGCTAGTATCACTGTCGTTGGCATTTTGGAATTGATTAGCGGTATCCTTAACCTTCTCGACTGCTTGGGTTTGTTATTAATTGGCGGCTTTGTCGGAGGAATTTGCCTTCTCTCAGGCAGTCAAGAAGGTTTCGCGATCGCGGCGATCTTCGGCAGCTTTATGCTACTGTTTGCCTTCATTAGTCTTACGCTCGGACTACTCTCCCTCATCCTCAGCATCGGTCTATTCCGACTCCACAAGTGGGCTTGGGTCGGAGCAACCATCGTCCACAGCATTACTCTAATCGTCGAAGTAACCAAGCTCGCAGGTAGCGGTGGAGTCGCCGCTAATTATTTAAACCTCGGCTTCGCCATTGCCATCTTTTACTACCTGATGCAGCCCGATGTCAAACAAGCATTTCGCGTCTGAGCGCGCCCTACCGCTTGTCTCCTTTCACCGCCTCCCTTATCTCATAAGCTTAAATTATGAGAGAGATGAGGAGAACTTTAGTGTCAAGTCTTTACAAAACTTAAAAAGGTAGCTATGATGTGAAACATAGATACGAGATACGAACCTCGCATCTCGAACCTTGATAACTTAATACCGCAATCATTCAACCATGACAACCACCCTTTCAACTCGCGAGAGCGCGGGCGCTTGGGAAAGATTCTGTCAGTGGATTACCAGTACCAACAACCGCATTTATGTCGGTTGGTTCGGCGTACTGATGATCCCGACGCTTCTGAGCGCAACCATCTGCTACCTGATCGCCTTTGTCGCCGCCCCCCC